>SKTJ01000290.1 GCA_007122565.1 Syntrophomonadaceae bacterium
GAGGATGTTCGCGGGCGGACAGAGTCGTCCGCCCTTACGGGTGCCTGTGATTTTTCTTTCACCTTTCTTGAACGTAGGGGCGGCTGCCCACAGCCGCCCGTGAATGAGGATTATGTTGTGGAAAACAAAAAATGCGACAGAGAGAACCGTCCCCTGTCGCACTTTCGCAAAGGGGGTATTTAAAAGTGAATTTTGCCCGGTATGGAATGATCAATGCTAAGAAGTACCCAAGTAAAGAATATCTTGTAGAACGAACGCCTTCCGAAAAAAAGAGAAGAACGCTAACCTGGAAACAGTTTAATGAAGAGACAAACAAGGTGGCCAATTATCTGCAAAAAAAAATGGGTGTAAAAAAAGGTGATTTTGTATTACACCTACAGATGAACAGCCTGGAATGGGTCGTTACATTTCATGCAATTTTAAGAGTTGGCGCCGCGGCTGTTCCCCTTAGCTTTCGTTTTAATGGTACGGATATAAAGTATGCTGCCGCGGCTTGCAGCCCGAAGGCATTTATCCTGGATGAAAGGTTCTTACCCAAAGTAGAGCCTATTCAGAAAGAGATGGATTGCATCAGCTCGTACATCTGTATCGGGGAGAATGTTCCAGGGGAGATGATTTCTTATGACGAAATAATAAAGACCGGTGACCCCGAAGATATCCTTGTTGATGTACAAAGGGAAGATGCCGCAGAATTGATGTTTACCTCCGGCACAACCGGCCCCCCGAAGCCTGTTTGCCAGTCTCATGATACTCTCTACCAGATCGGCATTGGCAATGCCCTCACTTTCTGTCTGGGACATGAGTCTGTATACTTAAATCCCCATCCCTTTTATCATAGCGGGAGTTTCTTTTTAAATTTCCCCTGTTACCTTGCAGGTGGGACTACGATTATTCTAAAGGAACTTGATGATCCGAAATATTTGCTGGAAACGCTTAGTGAAGAAAAAGTTCAGGATGGCCAGGTTGCTGTCCCAACTATGTCTGATTTAGTGAATGGGATTAAAAAGGGAAATATAGATATCACCAAGTACGATTTGTCTAATTTTACCGGTACTATGTTTGTTGGTGCCCAACCGGTACCTTCTTCGTTGTTCCAGGATATAAAAAGGATTTTTCCCTTCAAGACCGGTAATATTTACGGGATTACGGAAGGGGGAGGCGGAGGCCTTACGAACTTATACGATGAAGACGTATTAACGAAACCTGGTTCTATCGGTAAGCCCACCTTTAATGTGGAAGCGAGGATTGTGGACGAGAACGGCAAAGATGTTCCTATGGGAGAAGTTGGAGAGCTCATCCTGCGTGGGCCGAGGAATATGAAAGAATACTTTCGTAATCCTGAAATGACTGCCACTGCTGTTAAGGACGGCTGGCTTTACACGGGAGACCTGGTGAAAGGGGACAAAGAAGGGTACATCTTCATTGCGGACAGAAAAAAGGATCTGATCATACGGGGTGGAGAAAATATTTTCCCGGTGGAGATTGAGGATGTTTTGCGGCGTCATCCCAAAATTGCCGATGTGGCAGTAATCGGGTATCCCCACGAGCGTTTAGTCGAGATAACAATGGCTGTTGTGCAGCTCTATCCAGGGGAAGCAATGGAAGAAAAAGAAGTTATTGATTTTTGTGCCGGGCAAGAGCTGGCAAAATATAAATGGCCTGAGAAAATTGTTTTTAATGATGTTATCCGCAATGCTACCGGAAAAATAGATAAACCAAAGCTCAGGCAAAAATACATCGGCAAAAAAGAGATCGCCATGGGAGATTAGTTTGGCAGTTAGTTAAAACAGTTGGACAGTTGGATAGTTGGATAGTTGATAGGAAAAGATAAAACCTGGAAAAGCTGAATATCCGGCCATTTTCATTGTCTGATGGTGCCGCCACCGCATGGGGGGCATGGGTCAGTTTTGTTTTAAGACAGGGCAGTAATTACCTTATTCAATGCTGCGGCGGCAAAGTCGATTTGCTCTTCCGTATTCTGCTCGGAAAGGCTGATGCGGATGGCCCCTTCCATGGTTCGCTCGTCAAGCTTCAGGGCTTGCAGTACATGGCTGGGGTCGTTTTTGTGGGAGTGGCAGGCCGAGCCCGTGGAGATATAAACATTATCTTCCTCCAGGCCGTGCAGAATGAGCTCTCCTTTTAACCCGGGAAAAGAGATGTTGAGGATATGGGGTGCCCCGTACTCTCCTGTGGCGCCATTAACTACAGCCCACGGGTGAGCATTAGTTACTGTGGCAAGCAGTTTTTCTTTAAGTGAGGCAAGCCGTTCCATTTTTTGCTGTTGATCTTCGTAACTGAGGCGGGCTGCTAAAGCCATGCCGGCAATGCCGGGGGTGTTCTCCGTTCCCGCACGTACCCCCCCCTCGTGTCCGCCACCGCGTAACAGGGGATCCACATGGATGCCGCGGCGCAGGAAGAGGGCGCCCATACCGCGTGGGCCGTGAAACTTGTGTGCACTGATGCTCAGTGCGTCAATGCCCGCTTCAGCGGGTTGCAGGGGCAGTTTACCAAAAGATTGTACTCCGTCCACATGAAAATACACATTGGGGTTACGGGCCTTCACTGCTTTTGCAATCTGTGAAACCGGTTGTACCGTGCCAATCTCATTATTTACATGCATCACACTGACCAGGATTGTCTGTTTGTTCACAGCTTCAGCAGCAGCAGCCGGTTCGATGAAACCTTTTTCGTCCGGCAACAGGTAGGTAACACGAAAACCCTCCTCCTCAAGTTGCTGAAAAGGTTCCAGCACCGAGGAATGCTCGATCAGCGTTGTTACCAGGTGATCGCCGCGCCGCCGGTTACGGCGGGCAATGCCCATGATCGCCAGGTTATTTGACTCCGTCCCGCCGGAAGTAAAGATAATCTCTTCACCGGAGACGCAGAGAAGTTCGGCTATGGTGCGCCGCGCAGTCTCCATTACTCTGTCCGCCCCACTGCCGCGACGGTGCAGGGAAGAGGGATTACCGTATTCTTCCTGCATAACTTTATTCATAATGGAGATAACCTGAGGAAAGACCGGGCTAGTGGCACTGTTATCCAAATAGAATTCAACAGGAGGCATAACTCTTGCTCACCCTTTCGTAACAGGGACTTTACCACTGCTATTAATTTTAAGTAAATACTCAGGTATTCAGAAACCAGGAGTCAGACTTCAGAATAACCCAATGAAATGACTCCTGAGCAGACCACCATGCAACCCCCCGGGGCGCTGGCACCATCAGACAATGAAAATGGCTGGAATGTTCCGATTTTCCTATCCAACTATCCAACTTGTTACAATTTTACTGAAACAGGAAATCTTCCCCATCCGGGTTGCCGGTGATAATCCGGGTTTCTAGATTATCCAGGGAGCGGTTTATCAATTCATCCAGCGGAATTTTTTGCTCTGCTTCTTCAAGGATATGCAGTTTGGGACGGGTAGCAGGATGGGGAGGCACAAAAAGAGTGCAGCAATCTTCAAAAGGACGGATTGAAACCGTATATGTATTGATCTGGCGGGCACGGGCTGTAATTTCCTCCTTGTCAAAACCGATCAGGGGACGCAGCACCGGCAGTGTAACGACGCTGTTGATCACTGTTAAGTTTTCCAGTGTCTGACTGGATACCTGGCCAAGGCTTTCTCCCGTGTAGATCACTCCCAGCCCCCGTTGGTGGGCCAATTTTTCTGCAATGCGGAACATGGCGCGGCGCATCAGTGTAATGATCAGATCTTCCGGGCAGTGCAGGCGCAGCTGCTGCTGAATTTCAGCAAAAGGCGCCAAATGCAGGGCAATCTTTCCGCCGTAACCGGTAAGGATACGGCTTAGTTCAAGTACCTTATTGATTGCCCCCTCGCCTGTATAAGGGGGGCTGTGGAAGTGCAGGGCTTCAATTTTTATGCCCCTTTTCAGTGCCATCCAACCGGCCACGGGACTGTCGATACCCCCGGAGAGCAGGAGCAAACCCGGTCCTGTAACGCCAACGGGCAAGCCGCCGGGACCGGGCAGGGAGCGGCAAAAAAGGTAGGCTTCCTTATCCCGGATTTCTATATTTACAGTACAGTGCGGGTTATGTACATCCACCTTCACCCCCGGATTGCTGTTAAGCAGCATCTCCCCCACAATGCGGTTGACCTCCGGGGAGGTATGGGGGAAACGCTTGTTGGCCCGCCGCGTTTCCACTTTGAAGGTAATATCCGGCCCCGTACACTGCTCCTGCAAGATTAGACAGGCCTGCCGGCAGATCGCCTCCATCTCCAGCTGAACAGCCTGCACCGGACTGATCGATACAATACCGAAAACCTTCTGCAATTTTTGTATGGCAGCGAAGCTATGCTGCGGAGCGATCTTAACAAAATAGCGGCCACGCTGGAACAGCACGCTAAAAGGTTCCAGCCCCCACAACGCTTCTTTTATATTTTTCAGCAGCCTTTTTTCAAAAAAAGGCCTGTTTTTGCCCTTAAGGGCGATCTCCCCGTAGCGAATCAGCAGTAAGCTTTGCATCGTAGTATTATTCACCCCTCCTTTTAGTATGCTCATTAGCAACAGTCAAAAGTCAAAAGTCTGAGTCCCCTTATGGGCAACTCTGCACCCGTCAAGGGGCGTACGA
>SKTJ01000251.1 GCA_007122565.1 Syntrophomonadaceae bacterium
TCCGGCAGAGTAGAACCTGCATATATCATTATCAGGGGGCTTTTTCAGAGGAAACAGACGGAGTGTTATTGGGGGGTTGTCACCGGTGGGAGCAATCCCGCCGGGCTTTCTAATCCCGCAGGCTGGCAATGAGACGCTGAGGTTTAAGGAGCAGCATGAGGGCATCGTTAATGTCTTTCACGAGTAGATCCGCATTCTGTAGGGCTTTTATGGAGCAACCCTCCGGCCCGAGCACCGCAATGCCAATTGCCGCTTTTTTCAACATGGCAAGATCATTGTCACCATTCCCCACGGCCATGGTGCTTTCCGCCCCCAGTTGCTCCAAAACCAAGGCCTTGGCAGCGCTGATGCTTTCGCCGGCGAGCACCCGGATATCTGCCTGCAGCTCATCCTTGAGCTTTGCCGCAGAGCCCAATGTATCTGCAGTCAACACATAAACCTGAAACTGCTTGCTGACCCTGTTTAACAGGGATACAGTGCTTCCGGCTATTTGACCGTCTACCGTTAGCGTTCCGTTCAGATCCAGGATAATATTGCTTATATTTATTTCTCCCCTTCCCGGTATGGTCAGGTTCAGCATCTGCTAATGCACTCCTTTCCCCATGGGAAAGATATCTTGTAACCACCCTGTCACACCATATGTGAAGCAGATTCAATTCGATATAAAATAATATTTATTCAGACTCCTGACTCCCGGCAGTTACAATATATCCTACATTTTGAATGGACATAAGTCAAATACATATTCGTTTTGAAAATGGCGGCCATCTCTGCCAGCGCGGATGCCGTGCACAGCATTTTGGCTCCAAAAGGATCAACCAACAGCCTGAGCTGAGGGTTTTCAAAAAGAAACATAGAATGGCCAAACCAGGTTATATTTACTTTTACCAACAGATCATCTCCTTTTCTTTACTAAATGTTTATGGTGCCTGGTGTTTTAAGCGTATGCTCCATGGCGAAAACGAACAGGCTGTGCATGGCCCGGGTCATGGCTACATAGAGCAGCTTGCTGTCCAGTTCATTTTCCAGGTAACGTTCTTCCAGGTTAACAATAAGCACCCCGTCAAACTCCAACCCCTTGGTGGCATAAGCGGGAACCACCATCACACCGGCCTGGTAAATATCCTCATTGCCCGTAAGGAGAGGGAGCTCTGCCGGGCGCTGTTTTTGCAGGAGTTTTTTGATCTGGTTGCACTCGGGCAGTGTTTTGCCAATGATGGCAACGGAGGTGTAGCCCTGCTCTTTTAGTTCATCTAGCTTATGCCAAACGTCTGCAGCCAGTTCTTTCTTTTGGGTATAGGTTTTGATTTGGGGCGGCGTACCGTGGCGCACCACCGGTTTGGCCAGGATCAGGTCGTTCCCCTCCCTGTTCCCCTGCTGCAGCACCTTGTTTGCCAGTTCCATGATTTCAATGGTGGTGCGGTAACTCTGCTCCAGGGTGAGGAAGTTAGACTGCCCGGCAAATATCTGCGCTGAAACATCCTGCCAATTTGTAATTCCTCTGTAGGCATGAATACCCTGTGACAAGTCCCCCAGTACCGTAAAGTTGGATGTCTGCAGCACGTGTTTTAAGACATGGAACTGTAAAAGACTGAAATCCTGTGCTTCATCAACCACCACATATTTGCACTGCAGCTGCTCCTTAAAGCCCTCCAGCCTGGATTTGAGGTAGAGCAGCGGGGCCAGATCCTCCAGTTCAACCTTCTTTGCAGCAAAGTTTAGTTCTGCCGTTTCACAGAGATAATTGACCTGTTCAGGTGTAAGCTGTTGTGGTGCGTGCTTTAATAGGGATTCCCGGTCCGTCAGCAGTTCCCGGTAGCAGGTCAGGGTGTCAGGTTGCCTGAATTTCTTCAGATAGTTCGCGGCCATAGTGCGGGCACTTTTTTCGATGGCGGCAACTTTTGCATCTTTCTTTTCAAGGAGGGCAACAACTTTTTTCTGTACCAGCTCCGGATTGACACCGAAAGACTTGAGACTGTGGATTTTGGCCCTGGACGCATCGGTTACGTCTTCAATGATGTCTTTTTTCTTTTGCTTAATGCGATGGTTCAATTTCTTTTTGAGCTGCGGCAACCGCTGATAAAGGGGGAGGTAACTCAACTCATGGGTGAACTTCTCCTCTATCTCGGCGGCAGACATGACCGGGTATGTCTCCAGCATGGCTGGTTCCGGGGACAGTATATCCCGTTCCATCCAGTCAAGGTAATTGTCGAGAAGCTGTAGGAAGGCCATGGAGCCTTTAAAGCGGGATGCCCATTTGAGCAGCTCTTTGCCCTTGTCCGGAGCTTTGTGCGGGACTTTATACGGCCCTTCATCGGAGTCCTCATCTGCCTCCAGTAGCGTCACCAGTTTTTCTTCCGGCGGGATTAGCTTATATTTCAGTTTGAGTATCTCATAACACAATTCGGGAAAAGTGGTCTGCCTCACTTCATCGGCCCCCAGTTCCGGCAGCACATCGGAGATATAGTTTAAGAATAGTTTGTTCGGGGCAATGATCATAAAGTCCTGCGGTTTAAATGTCTTTTCATAGGTATAAATGAGATAAGCGATGCGGTGCAGGGCAATGGTTGTTTTGCCGCTGCCGGCCACCCCCTGCACGATCAAGGGTCTTTCCATACTTGCCCTGATGATTTTGTTTTGCTCGGCCTGAATGGTGGTCACGATATCTTTGAGCCGCTCGTCGGCACTGCCACGCAGCGAGGCAAGGAGCAGTTCGTCAGCAGTGGTAATATCCTCATCAAAAAAATCCTGCAGCTCGCCCTGCTCGATGGTGTAGTGGCGTTTGAGCAAGAGCTCCCCCTTAATCGTCCCTTCTTCCGCTTCGTAGGAAACATCCCCCAGCCGGCTGTCGTAGTAAACACTGGCAATGGGAGCACGCCAGTCAATGATCAGGGGCTTGTGTTTTTCATTAAACAAAGAGAGCTTGCCGATGTAGTATGGCTTTCCCTCAGCCTCTCCTGCTTCCCGGAAATCAATGCGGCTGAAGTATGGTTTTGCTTTGGCTCTAAAAACCTTATCCAGGCTTTCCCGGCTCCGGTCCAGGTACCTGGCGTTAACAAGAATGGTAATATAGCTCTGGGAGCTGTCCAGGTAATCCAGATCCACAAAGGCCTCCCTGATTTCGCCGCTACTTTGCTGCTGCCTGGCCTTTATGCTGTGGATAAATTCTTCCATATACGCTTTGGTCTGCTGCAAACGCTGCAATTCTTTTTCATATTCAGGGTGATTATTAAGCAATAACAATGCTCCTTCCGCGTCTTTGTTTTACTTCGTACTACAAAATCAATGCACAAACTGTTATAATGGGCGAGGCTGTTTTGTAAGCACGCACACATTCTTCTCGTTGAAAGTTAATACTTTAAGCCCAAGCTGACCGGCCAGGACGGTTAAGGTTTTTGGCCTGTAGAAGGAGATATGGGTGGGATCGTGCCGGTACCACCAATTGTTGAAGGATACCATGTCTCCGGGGTGAAAAAGGGTCATGATAGCGAGAATACCTCCGTCGTTGAGGTGGTCTTTGAGCAACTGTGACGTTTGTAAAGGATCCTGCAGGTGTTCGAACACCTCGGTTGCGGTTATGAGATCATAGCTTTTATTTGCATAGACCTTTTCAGGGGCAAAATAAGGATCGTAAATATCCACGGCAAATCCTTGCTGCTGCAAAAGGGCGGCCAGCACAGGGCCGGGGCCGCAGCCAAAATCCAGGGCTGTTTTCATCCGCTCCTTGTAGGGGTCAACGCTGATTTTCATGAACTCTTTAAACATGTTCACATAGCCTTCGTTATCCATGGTGTTGTTGTGTTGCTTGTAAAGGGCAACCTCCTGCTCCGGCGGCACAATTGCCGCCTCGTCAATGAAGATGTATTCACATGAGGTGCATATAAAATAATCGATATCAAACTTGGCATCCCGCAGAAGTGATACTTCCCGGGAACAGATTTTACAGAGATTGTTATTTTGCAATACAACTATCACCTTTACAACAAGTATTATAGTTTATCTTATTTCTTCTATTTGTCCAATTTTAATTGGGCGTATATCAGGGGGTAAAACTGATGCGCGGTGTTGGCTTGATCCCTAACTGGCAGAAAAAACATACTGACCAGGCCGTGGATAAAATAATATCATATTTTGAAACGCTTGCCATTCCTGTATATGTGGTGCCGGACCGGGGGCAGGAAACTTTCTTAAGTTTGCCTTCTCCCATAACTGAGTTTCAAACCTGGGGCGACAAACTGGATATTGCCATTGTCCTGGGTGGCGACGGCACCATCCTGCGGGCAGTCAGGGAACTTTGTGCCACCTCCATACCTGTCCTGGGAATCAACCTGGGCCGGAAAGGCTTTCTGGCCGAGGTTGAGCTGCAGGATTTACAGCCCTCCCTGGAAAATCTCATGGCAGGTAATTACAAGATTGCACGGCGTATGATGCTGCACTGCCAGGTAAAAAGGAAAGGGAAACGTCTGGTCCAGTTTGACTGCTTAAATGATGTAGTTGTCTCCAGAGGGCCTTTTTCCAGGATTATCAGGCTGGACGCCCTGGTAAACAACATCTTTATACA
>SKTJ01000222.1 GCA_007122565.1 Syntrophomonadaceae bacterium
GCATCCCGTTGATTCCACCGAATACGCGTGTTTTAATTACCAGAGATGACCTTGTGGAACTTATGGAAATGCAAAACAGAGACAATTTAACGCCGGGAAACTATATTGATTTTTATTTTCAGACGCCGGATATCAGATCACTGGCCATTCCCGTGGACCTCTGGCGTGTCAATTCTATGATCGACCAAAAAACAGGTGACCCCTTTATCCCAATGCTTGAAGCATCCCAGAATAACTATCGCATCACGGGAACAGCCTTATTCTCCCAAAACCGCATGGTGGGTGAGTTAAGTAAAGAAGAAACGCAAACTTTTTCCCTGATCAGGGGAACAGATGTGGGATTCTTAACAATACCGCTTGGCAAAAACCAGCATGTGGCTTTTGCGAATGTGAGATCAAAAAGTGAGATAAGACCAAACATGTCTCCCGGCGATTCACTTACTTTCAATGTTAGCGTAGATATCCAGGGGGCTTTGGTGGAAACTTTTCCCCACCGGGAAATTGGCTGGCAGGAAAAACAAGAGATCGAAAGAAAAGGGGAAAGCTTAATGAAACAGGAGATGGAGCGCTTAATCGCAAAACTGCAAAGTTTAAATACAGACCCGGTAGGTTTTGGTGGGAAATTCAGGATTGCCTATCCCCGGGAATGGGAAGATATTGACTGGAACAAGGTTTACCCCAACGCTGAGATTACAGTTGATGCCAACTTCACAGTAAAAGAAACGGGATTATTCAGGTAGGAAATCTTGTCCTGATTTGCAGCGGGCTGAGAGGCCACCCGGCAATTGGCTTTTCAGCAAATCAACTTGCCTGATTAAACCGGCATACCTTCCCTTTCTGTGCTCTCTTGTATAACTTTTCTAACTGTGTTAACAAGCAGATAAACAAGGGGTGTTTCCGCAAAGGCGATGACCATTTTTATAGCATATTGCCCCACAATCAACGGGAGCAGTGGAGAACCGGTTCCGAAAAATGCCAGCACGATAAAGATAGCTGTATCAACCATTTGGGAGACTAAGGTGGAAAGATTGTTACGGAGCCAAAGGTGACGGCCCTGCGTTTTCTTTTTCCAAAATGTAAACGCCCAAATATCGTGATGCTGGCTGATAATATATGCTGCCAGGCTGGCCAGGACAATCCTCAGGTTGCTCCCCAATATTAGTTCAAACGCCTCCTGATGCACCCAAAACGGTGCTGCCGGCATCAGGATTGCCAGCCTGATAAACAGGGCTGATAAAACAGTGACCATGAACCCCACATTGACGACGAATTTCGTCCTTTCCTTCCCCCACAGTTCCGTCATGGTGTCCGTTAACAAAAAGGTAAGGGAGTAACAAATAACGGCTGCCGGGGCAAACAGCCCCCCGATTATAATAATTTTCCCCGCGATGATATTGCTTACCACCAATAAAACAACAAAACTGCAGCTTAAAAGAAGAAATGCTTTCTCCTGCCTGGCAAGGCCGTTATCACTCATTCTGGCCACCCCCCCCGTTACCGGTACAGGCTCCCCTGGCAGCATCCTTTTCTTTAGCGCAAGCCGTAGCGGAAATGCGGATGCCGCCGCGCGGTTTTTGGGTCACTGTTACCTTACACCAAACGGGTTCACACGCATCATACACGTCCTGCGCGATGCGGCTGGCCAGTGTTTCACAAAAAACCCCCTCGTTTCTAAAGCTCCCAAAATACAGCTTCAGGCTTTTACTTTCAATACACGATTCCTTTGGTGCGTACTCAATCACTACAGTTTCCCAGTCAGGCTGCCCCGTTACGGGGCACAGACTGGTTACCTCATCACTGTCCATCACTACTGTCTTAAGGCCTGCCGGTTTAGGAAAAACATCCAGCCGGCGGCAGGGCTCCTTTACATCCCTGCCCAGTGCATGAAACTCATACTTACTCATGGAAAGACCCCCTTTGTTTTGTTAAGGCGGGAACTGCGACCGCCAAAAAACTCATCCAATCTTACTTTATCAGGGAATCAGACTGTAATCAATAGGAGAAAGTGGACATTTAACAGCGGTCCGTAATATTTAACTAAATTAAGGGAATAATTATAAACATTCTCTACCTAACCTGGATAACCAGTATCCAGCAGGTAGCAGGTAGAAAAAGCAAGGGGATCCTGCTGTGTAGTAGGTAACACAGAAATAAAGAGTTAAGCACCTAATGAAAAGAGGCTACAAGATTGATCATTAAAGTTAAAACAGAAAAACGTCAGCAGGCCATAGATATACGTGAAGCTTATAATGTATGGGATATTTTAAGTTCAAAATATATGGCTCTGGAGCGCCTGCATATTTGGAAAAACATCGCCCATGATATGGACTTGAATATAATAATTGATTCAGCCATGAAGACCATCAACGTAAATATTTCAATTCTGGAAAAGAAAATGGAGCAATACTCCATCAAAGCACCTGACAGGAATAGAAGTTTTGGAAGGTTCCCCGATAGTTCCCAAACAGTAACAGACGAGTTTATTGCTCTGGAGATATTTTTATATTACCAGGAACACATTGAAAACCTGACCAAAGTATTAAGATCCACCGTTACAAACGATTCTTTGCGCAGTGATTTTAAAAAAATGACAATTAAGACTATTAATGAAACAGACACATTGGTTACTTATCTTAAGTTAAAAGGCTGGATTGGCACACCTCCTCTGTATAAGCATATCCCGGAAAATGTCAAGGCAACGCTTGGTGTTGCCGAGGCTGCAGATTTATGGGACCATTTAACCTTACGCTACGACAATATCAGAACTACAGAATTATTTCTGAGCATTACGCATGACCTGGATTTTAAAGCCGTATTGAGTATGGGGTTAAAACAATTAAATCAGCAGGCCCTTAGGCTGGAAAAAGAACTGGAAGATCACGGCATCCCCTTACCGAAGAAGCCTCCTAAAACAACTCTTACCTTGGCCAATGCTGAGGTAATGGATGATGACTATATGTACAGGATTTTGATAAATGCCTTTCAGGGGGCCTTAATGATACATTCCAAATCCTTCAAGGAATGCGTTATTTGTAACGATACAAGAGGCCTATTTAAAAAATTACTCCTTGATGAGATTGAGTTTATCGACGACTTTCTTAAGTACGGCAAAATAAAAGGCTGGCTTAACCCTGTTCCTAAGTACGGACCCTAAACAATAAGAGTCAATAAGCATGGGCAAACTCCAAATAGGGTAAGGGGCACCCTGTTTGGGATACCCCTTACCCTATTAATGGCAGTGCATCTGTTTAAGCCGGCAGATCCCCTGCTATTTTACTACTTCAACAGTTCCGCCGGCTTTTTGTATCTGGCTGAGCAGGTTTGAAAGCTCAAGATTGCCTTCCAGGGCAGGTACCCTTAAAATCAGGCAAATTCCTGCAGGAGATGTTAACTCAAGTAAGTTTAACAAATTAATAACGAAACCGGCAGGAATGAAGATGCGGAAAATAGTTCCCGGCAACTGGGGACAAGGATTGTTGACCAGCTTATCAGGATTTGTTTGACAGGCATTCGGGTTGCTCTGCTCCTTGTTTTTCGCTTCATTTTCCTTGTTTACACGATATCCTTCTCTATCCATACTTACCTCCTATATCGGTGATAAGATATACTATGAAATATAATAGAATATGTTACATAATAAATATCGATTGTAATATATTTAATATATAAAAAACGCTACTACTCCCTTGGCCGGGAATTCCCTAAAAACGAGAAATAAAATAAAAAAACTCCCGCTCAGCTTAATACAGAAAGTTATTTCTATATCCATATAAGCAGGAGATTTTATCCAGTACAACGAAGTATTTTGCATATTAGCGGAAAATTTTAAATATTTGTCGAAACGTGTCAAAATATGACCACTAACACTTTCACATAATAAATAAAAATTTTTAAAGCGTACATAACTTAATGTTTTTCGTAATTTAGGAGGCTCATCTTATGTCAGGTAATAATCGTCTATTAATAGAAAACCTGCCCGATGCTTTTGCCTACAAACAGATTCTTACGGACAGCGACGGGATCCCTGTGGACTACATATTTCTCGACGTAAACGGGGCCTTTACAGAAATGACCGGGCTGCCACGGGAGAGGGTTATAGGCAAAAGAGTAACAGCGGTACTGCCAGGTATTAAGGATTCGTCTTTTGACTGGATCGGCACTTATGGCAAGGTTGCGCTTACGGGAGAGACCGTTCGCTTTGAAGAATACTTTGAACCCCTAAAGCGCTGGTATGAGGTTACTGCTTACAGCGACGCGCCCGGGTATTTTGTTGCGGTTTTTCGTGATACGACGAAGCGCAAAAAAGCCGAGGAATCATATAAATTTCAACTTGCGTTTGAAAACACTATTTCCGAAATATCATCTGCTTTTGTCAATTTACCTTCCGTGGATGATGGGATCAACCATGCACTGAAATTAGCAGGGGAGTTTTTTAATGTAGACAGGAGCTATGTGTTCCAAATACTCCCCGATAGTGAAACATTTCAATATACTCACGAATGGTGTAACAATGGCATCCAGTCGTTGCTGCCCAGCCTAC
>SKTJ01000095.1 GCA_007122565.1 Syntrophomonadaceae bacterium
ATTGGAAACCGGGTGAATGCATTGGAATGGTGGGAGATCACCGGTATAAAACAACAAACAGCCATGCGCATCGCCGCTGCAGCAAAGAAAGCAGCAGCAAAGCACCGGGAAATCGATGCTATTGCTTTACATAATCAGGCCAGGGTTTTAAAGTCTTTCCAGTTAGAGCAAATCAGCGAAGACTGCTTTCACTCCAGCGAGGGGTATGGCTATCATGATTTGGGCCGGGAAAAATTAGAAGCGCTTTTTGCCCGTATATTTAAAGGGGAGGACGCTATTGTGCGGCCTCATTTTGTTTCCGGCACCCATACCTTGTTTACCTGCCTGCGTGGTTTATTGCGGCCCGGCGAGGGCATTCTTTCCCTGACGGGCGAGCCCTATGATACCCTCAGCCGGGCAATCTTGGGTCCGAAAGAACGAAACGAAGCTAGTATTGGAAGTGAAAGTTCACTTCTTGAATGGAATATTTCCTTTAACCACGTGGAGACAGAGGATGTACCCCGCTTGGAGGGTAACGGCGAGCTTGCCACACTGTTACAGGCGCCCACGAAGGTTGTCTTTATACAGCGTTCCCGTGGTTACAATCCCTTTCGCAGATCCTTAACCATTTCAGATATTACATATCTCTCAAAAACAGTCCGTCGTTATAACAGAGATGCAATCATTTTGGTGGATAACTGTTACGGAGAGTTTGTAGAGCGGGATGAACCCCTGGTAGGAGGAGTCGATTTAATTGCGGGCTCATTAATTAAAAATCCCGGTGGGGGGCTTGCACCTACCGGGGGATATATAATAGGTAGCACGGAACATATTTCCCGCATCAGTGAGGCATTTTCCGCTCCCGGCTTGGGGAAGGAACTGGGTGCATTTATCCAAAGCAAGCGTCTCTATTTTCAGGGTCTGTTTATGGCTCCGCAACTTGTAGCCGAATCCTTAAAGGGTGCGGTGACCATAGCCGCCGCTTTGGAAGAGGCCGGTTACACTGTTTCTCCCCGTTATGACGACAAAAGAGGAGACCTGGTGCAGTCGGTGCACCTGAAAAGCAAAGCAGAGTTAGAGCTGTTTTGCAGTGCCGTACAGCGGTCATCGCCTGTTAATGCCCATTATCAGCCTGTTGCCGGAGTAACTGCCGGGTATGCCGATCCCCTATACATGGCTGCCGGAACATTTGTTCAGGGTTCTTCCAGTGAGTTCAGTGCCGATGCGCCGTTGCGTGAACCATACACCATCTATATTCAGGGTGGGCTTGCCTACAACCACGTGATACTCGGTCTTGCTTCCCTGCTGGACACCATAACAGAATAGTTGCAAACCTAACATTATGAAGATCGGTTTAGGGTCTTTTTATACTGACTACTGAATTCTGACTCCTGCTTACAGGTTTTAGAAATAGTTTATTCCCAGGTACGTATGAGGCCCACCACCTTGCCGAGGATAGAAACTTCCTTTGCGGTTATTGGCTCATAAGCATCGTTCTCCGGCTGCAGACGGATATGGTCTTTCTCACGGTAAAACCTTTTCACTGTAGCTTCATCTTCAAGTAGTGCCACTACAATTTCACCATTTTCTGCTTCAGGTTGTTGTCTCACAATCACCAGGTCCTCCGGAAATATACCAGCATCTTTCATACTGTCTCCCTGTACTTTTAAAAGAAAAACTGTATCATTTTTTACAATGGCGAAAGGGAGAAGCATATAATTCTCAATGTTTTCTTCCGCCAGTACTGGAATGCCTGCTTGGACCTGTCCAACCACAGGGACAAGCTTGGCTTGCTGCCAGGGTTTTTCCGCCATGGCAGGGTCCGTAATGGCAATGGCACGGGGTTTGGTTGGATCCCGCTTGATAAACCCTTTTTTTTGCAATGCCTTTAAATGTGAGTGGGCTGTTGAACTTGAACTGAGGTTCATCGCCTGACAAATTTCCCGGACAGAAGGGGGATAGTTTTTATCTAATACCTCTTCACGGATAAAATTTAAAACTTCCTGCTGGCGTTTAGTTAATTTTTTCAACAAGCTCAACCCCCTATACCTGTTTATGGTTGTATATTATTGTGCGCCTTCACATTAATTAATTTATTAATACCATCGAGGTAAGCCTTAACGCTCGCTTCAATAATATCAGTGCTCATACCACGACCAATAATATGCTTATCTTCATGTTTAATGGTTATAGAAACTTCACCGAGAGCATCCATGCCCTGTGTTACGGCACGGATATTAAAACTACCCAGTTCAATATTTAAATCAGTAATCATGTCAATCGCTTTATAAGCTGCATCAATCGGTCCCGTACCTGAAGAAACCGCCTCCAGGGATTCCTCTCCGCGCATCAGAACCACTACTGCAGCAGGAATCGTTCTGGTTCCGCCAACGGTATGCAGATATTCCAGTCCATAAATCGGATCCGTATAGGAAACATCTATGAGCAGGGCTTCCAGATCTTCACGGTAAACTTCTTTTTTACGATCAGCCAATTCAATAAACCGCTCGTAGAATTCTGCGAACTCCGCATCATTCATGGCATAGTCTAATGCTTCAAGTTGATTACGCAGGGCATGGCGTCCTGAGCGGGCAGTAAGGATCATCTGTGCAGCCTGCCCCCCGATTAGCTCGGCATTGATGATTTCGTAAGTACTTTTGTCTTTAAGCACACCGTCCTGATGAATTCCGGAAGAGTGGGCAAAAGCGTTAATACCGATAACCGCTTTATTTACAGGGATGGGAATGCCGGTTAATTTACTGACGAGGCGGCTTGTTTTGTATATTTCCTTTTCGTTAATTCCCGTAGTAAAGGGAAAATGATCCGGCCTGATTCGCATGGAGACGATGATTTCTTCCAAAGCAGCATTGCCAGCTCTTTCGCCAATGCCATTAATATTGCATTCCACCTGCCTGGCACCATTTTTTACCGCCTCCAGAGAATTGCTTACGGCAAAACCCAGGTCGTTGTGGCAGTGTACACTGATCACAGCCCGGTGTGCATTGGGAACATTTGTTAAAATACGCCGAATCAGGGCTCCAAACTCTTCTGGAACGGCATAGCCCACCGTATCGGGGATATTAACCACGGTTGCGCCGGCATCGATTACCGCTTCAACAACTTGGTATATGTATTCTTCACGGGCCCGTGTGGCGTCCTCAAGTGAGTATTCCACGTCAGATGTGAGGCTGCGGGCATATTTTACTGCCTGCACTGCTTCATTCAGACAGGTTTGAGGATCCTTACGGAATTTTTTTTCCATATGGATATCGGAAGCTCCGAGAAATACGTGAAGGCGTGGCTTTTGTGCATCCTTAACTGCATCCCAGGCACAGGCTATATCTTCCTTAACGGTCCGCGCCAGTGCAGCAATAACCGGCCCTTTAATCTCCCGGGCGATCTGCTGCACAGCTCTGAGGTCACCGGGGGAGGAGATGGGGAATCCTGCTTCTATAACATCAACATTCAAACGGGCCAGCTGGCGCGCGATCTCCAGTTTTTCCTGGGCATTAAGCTTGGCACCCGGAGTTTGCTCTCCATCCCTTAGTGTGCTTTCAAAAATTCTTATTCTTTCACTCATTTGTAAACACCTCTCCCATTATAGTAACCAATATAAGTAAATAAAAAAGGTACATAAAAAACCTCTCGTCAAAAAATAGAGACGAAAGGATAACTTCCGCGGTACCACTCTAATTGGCAGCACGTAAAATACTGCCCGCTTAAGCGTTCTTCTTTTAACGGTAAAGACCCGTCCGCGCCTACTTTTATTTCAGCCGGCTTCTCACAGGTGAGTTTCGGAAAGGAGGAGGGGTTGCCTTTCAGCTTATGGCAACTCTCTGTGCCCTTCGTTTGCTTTCCTACTGATCCTGATCATTGGTTTTCCAATTTCGTTTTGAGATTAATCTTAACCATATTTTCACTTAATGTCAAGAGCTTATTTCAAAATATGTAAAGTAGTTAATTTAGTCGTCGGTAGCCAAAGGAGGGAGGGGATTATTTCAAAATAAAATATCTTTGCAGAAAGCAGAAACAAAATTAATAACGTCCGATAATATATATTATGTTAACTTAGAGGAAGAGGCTGTAAATATTGCAGTAAAAACGCTCTAATGCCGGATTTTAGCAGGCCCTGAAGGGGCTAACTCTTTCCCTATGCAAGTCTGCTGCAGGCTTTACAAACTTCTTTTGTTATGGATTTATAACAGCCACTACATTCCAGAAACAAAACAATTCACAAAGAAATATTTTGCTGATTAGCTTCTGCTAATTAATAAAACCCTTTTATAAAACTTCAATATAGTTCCAGATAATAGTTCCAGATATTTGCTATCAATTTAAGAAACCAATTTCTAAAGGCCCTCTTACCTCTCCCCTTCCTTTTTAATGCTTGCAGTATTATGTAAACCTGTTAATTTTTAATAGTAAAGCAAGATCTCCCTCATTTTCGCTGGGGGTTATACTTTTTCAGCTAACACCAGGTCGGCAATGTTATTTGCATGATCGGCCACTCTTTCCAGGTTGCTCAACATATCAAGGTATATTACACCGTC
>SKTJ01000305.1 GCA_007122565.1 Syntrophomonadaceae bacterium
CTTTTTCCGGGTTGGTGCGTTTCATGGGATGCTTTAGGCGATCGGGATCATAAAGGTCTTTCAGCGCAGAATAACCTTTCACGCAGAGGTGACCTTCAGCTACCTGGTCGTCGGGGTTTCCACGAATTCTCCAGGCCTTGTCGTCGGCAATATCCACGACCATGCCACAGCCGGCGCTGCAGATCCCGCAAAAGTTAAACTTGGTATCCGTAATCGTTGGTTCCACAGATTTTAGTTCAAATTTAACTTCCGTGGGGTCATCGGGGGTATCCGCGGGTGGATCCACCACGTCCTCCACATCGGGTTGACAGCCGGCAAACAGGAAATTGCTGGCTGCTCCGGCAGTAACAGCGGCTCCCGAAGCCAGTAAAAACGAACGTCGACTAAATTTTCTTTTTCCATTCGTAGCCATACGCTTAACCTGACTGTTTTTCATTTCTTCTTTCAGTCAGGTTCTCCCTCCCTTCATCTTCTAAAATTAATTTTAATTGCTCTCAGGTGTTAGAGCCTGCAGCATTTGCCCATCTGCTTCCACAAATAGCCCTGCGAGTTCAGCAACTGAACGATAAAAAGGATGACGGGTTTTTTCTTGAATGTCATCACATAACCTGGGAATCCATTTCATTAGATGCTGCGTTAAAAAGGCCTGCTGCACCTGGAGAGCATAACTGATCTCGTCTTTTTCGATCACAGTTGAGGGTAAATCGGGCAGTTCATTGCCGGAAAGGAAAGCTAAACTGGCCATAAAGCCCAATTCAACAGCGGCGTGGTCCTCCGGATGTTTCTCGTTTTTGTCTTTCTCCAGGCCGATCCGGCGGTAAAAACTGCGCACGTCCTCCCACGGTTTATCCATGAGCAGGTTCTTCCTGCCCCGGTAAACAGACTCAAATGGATATACTCCATTGGGTGTAAGAAAAAGATATGCAAATTCCTTGCGCAGTTCCAGAATTTCAGCTTCCGGCTCATTCTTTCCCAACCGGCTTTCCCAGACTGTGGAGAGATGGGCAATGCTTTTGAGCAATGGGCCCGCTTTGTCCGCTGAAAGAACGGCAAAACTGTCTTTTAGGCGAATCATATTCTCTTTTGTGCAAAATTCTTCGATCTGCTCCAGGCTTATCTCATCTTTAAATACGGCTGATAAGAAACTGTAGAGCTTACCCCTGGTGCTGCCCTGGACCCAACAATAATTTTTCTCTAATGTGCCTCCTACAATCATAACCTCCCTCCTGTGGGCTTCAATAATAATAGTTCTTAGTTATTATTACTTCTTCATCAATCATGAAATTCCTTTATAATTGTGAGGTGCGAGGGGATGGATAAAGACGGCAAATCTTCAGGAAGGCTGTTATTTCGGTGCTTTATAGGTTATAGGTTCATAAGAAATTTGTATGTACATTAGAAAGTTAAATATAAAAAAGACAGGTTATTAAATCCTATTTTTTATTAAATCATATTATTTATATAGGATATATTAAGCCACTAGATATTGCAGCAGCACTTTCCCCCCAGATATGCGCCGGCAAGGGAAAAGCCAGGGATATAACGGTTCGAATCCTTGCTTGTACATGAAGAAAAGCAAGACTAGATTAAGTAAAGGGTTTAACAATAGGGTTTTCTTATAGGCATACAAATTTATTATATAAAAGTGATTCAATCACATGTTTATAGCGCTCTTTTTTCCTTATTACAATATACTGAAAAAAACTCGTCATACAAGTTTTTTATTTCTTCCATCACTATGGCTTTAATTAAGCTTGAAAATGGGTTTTTAATAACGGGTGATCCCGTATTCTGAAACATTACTTGAGAGAAACCATTCTTTTTTTGCATGTAAGTTGTTTCAAAGAGGTTGGTCTTAAGGGTTTGACTAAATTAAGATTAATAAGTATTATTAAAAGCGTATCGAGACTTAGAAAGAAGAGAGGAAAATATGATCGGTAATATTGGTATTTATATATCGTTAATTGGCGCGATAGTCGCTGCAGCTGCTTTTTTCATTTCTTCTAGCTCTGGCAATAAATCAGTATTAAAGTATTCCCGATTCTGTTTTTATCTGCATACGCTGGGTCTGGTCGTATCATCTATTTACCTGTTAGTTGCTTTACTAACCCATAGATTCCAGTACTTTTATGTTTATGCTCATACTGAACAAACCCTGGAATTGAAGTATCTTATCTCCGCTTTTTGGGCCGGTCAAGAGGGAACGATTCTCCTGTGGGCTTTATTAGGAGCAATTATTGGACTTTTTATCATGAAATGGGAACAACAATTTGAGGCACCTGTAATGACATTTGTAGCGGTCTGTCAGGCTTTTCTGCTGCTTTTTTTGGCTGTGCAAAGCCCCTTTCGCCTTATGTCTCCAATACCATTAGAAGGAGCAGGATTGAATCCCCTTTTGCAGGATCCGTGGATGGTTATTCATCCCCCGGTTGTTTTTATCGGATATGCCCTGTTATTTGTCCCCTTTGCCCTGGCCCTGGCCGGTTTATGGCGGCGGGATTACCATGGCTGGGTCTTAAGAGCACTGCCCTGGGCTCTGGTTGGATGGGCAACTCTGGGGGCTGGTATTTTTATTGGTGGCTACTGGGCTTACAGAGTATTGGGTTGGGGAGGATACTGGAGTTGGGATCCGGTGGAAAATGCATCACTTGTCCCTTGGTTAACCGCGTCAGCCATGATCCACGGGTATCTTGTTCAAAAAAGATACCAAATACTGGCCCAAACTAATATTTTCCTCTCCATCATTACATTTATTTTCATCCTTTATGCGACCTTCCTCACGCGAAGCGGCGTTTTGGCTGATTTTTCCGTCCATTCTTTTGCCCAAACCCCCCTTACCAGTTACTTGATTGCGTTCATCTTATTTTTCCTGGTTATTGGACTTGCTTTGTTCTTTGCCCGTTTTGGTGAGATACCCACTGGCCAAAACGAAAACGGTATTAGCAGAGCTACTCTTATTGTATATGGACTGACTGTTCTCGTTGCTTCTGCAGTATTAATCAGCCTGGGCACCTCCTCGCCTGTATTAACGACTCTCTGGGGAGCACCAAGCAGTGTAGACCAATCATATTATCTTATGACGAATACTCCCGTGGCCATCGTTATCTCCCTGCTATTAGCAGCGATTCCTTTTCTAAACTGGAAAAGGGAACCGCTTATTGTTGTTTTAAATCGGGCATTACCGTTTTTCATAGGCGCGGCAATAGCTACTGTAGGGGCTGCATTGATAGGCATTTTATCACCTGTTAGCCTCCTTTATATTGCTGCAGCCGCATTTGCGTTGCTTTCATCCGTTTATGAGTTATATCATTGTTTCCGCAGTAGAGGTGTTAAATCTAGCGGAGGGCATATAGCCCATACAGGTGTAGCTCTGACATTGATTGGAATCATTGCCTCCATGAGTTATTCACAAAGTGAGATTGTAACCTTAACCAAAGGAGCCCGGCAAACAGCAATGGGCTACACATTAACGTACGAACAAAAGGTGTTTGATGAAGAGAAAGAACAGGATATATTTGAAATTAATATAACTGATGGCAAAAAAACCTTCACAGCCACCCCACGCATGTACCTGGCTGGCCGTGAACCAAGACTGATGCGTAAACCGTCTGTCAAACGATACTTGTGGGGTGATCTTTATATAAGCCCCATCGAGGAGCAGCAAAAAAAACCGGGAATCGTTATGGGTCTTACGCCTGGAGAATCCAGGGTGGTAAGGGGTATGGAAGTAACCTTCCTCGGGTTTGAATTACCTGAACACGAAAGCATGGAGGATGTAACAGCAGTAGACGCTTTGCTGGAGGTTAGATTCGGAGATGTCACTGAAATTATAGCACCCGGATTTTCCGGTGAAGGAGCAGAGTTATCGCATGAACCTTCATCAACCCCCGATGGTGGGGAAGTTATTCTGGAAGGGGTACACCCCGATGAAGGATTGGCACATTTACGCTTTATTTCCCCCTATGACAGCCATATTTCAAGAGAAATCTTGTTTGTAGATATTAGCTTTAATCCGCTCATCCTGGTGCTTGCTCTGGGAACCGTATTAATAATGGGCGGCACCATCATTGCAGCATGGAGGCGTTTTACAGAGGCTAAAGATTTAAAGAAAGGTTGTCGCTGATGAAATTTGAGATGGATAGAATATCAAGGTCCTATAACGGACGTATTATATTTAAAGATTTATCTTTCCAATTTGCTCCTGGTAAATCTTATGTGATTGCAGGGTCCAATGGCTCCGGGAAAACGACGTTACTAAGGATTCTCTGTGGTTTGGTTCGCCCCACAAAAGGTAAATTGATCTTGGAAATAGATGGAAAGAACGTTCAGCATCCTCACGAGAGAGGCCAATACCTGGGTTATATTTCACCTGAACTTAATCTTTATGATCAACTTTCAACATTTGAAAACCTTTCTTTTTTTGCATTACTCAAGGGGTTAAATTTAAGCAGGAAACATATCCTTGAGCTTTTGAATGAGGTCCAGCTTAATGAGCACACA
>SKTJ01000139.1 GCA_007122565.1 Syntrophomonadaceae bacterium
AAAACAGAAGGAGGCAAATGGGTTTGAAGGAAGGCATTAGAGCCATGTTGTTGGAATGCATGGGCCTGCAACGGGGGGAAACAGTTTTGATTGTTGTTGACCCATTGTCACTGGAGATGGGAAACGTCATGTGGGAAGTTGCCGCCAACCTGGAAGCCGAACCGATGATGATTGTGATGATGGAGCAAAAACACCACGGCAGCGAACCACCCGCCTCCGTTGCAGCAGCCATGCGCGCAGCCCAAATCATTCTCGCGCCCACCACGAAATCCCTTTCCCACACACAGGCTTATCGGGATGCTTGCGCTTCCGGTGCCCGCATGGCCAGTATGCCCGGGATTACGAATGGCATTATTACCCGTTCTATTGCCGTAGATTATTCATTCATGCGTACCTTAAGCCACAAGTTGGTTCAGCAGCTCTCGGATGTGAAATCAGCCAGGCTCAGCACACCCCTGGGAACAGAACTTGAGATGTCCCTGGATGGCCGCCAGGGGATAGGGGATGCCGGTGATCTCAGCCAACCGGGGGCATTCGGTAATCTGCCTGCGGGAGAGGCATTCATCGCGCCTCTGGAAGGTAGTTGCCAGGGAGTATTTTATTGTGATGCTTCTGTGGGCGGTTTTGGAAGAGTGACTGAGCCGCTGCGCTGCGATGTAAAGGATGGTTTTGTGGTATCCCTGGCAGGAGATAAGATTGCTCTTAAACTGCAGGAGCAAATGGATGGAGTGGGCAGATTGTCCGGAAATATTGCCGAATTGGGTATTGGGACAAACCCTAATGCTCCTCTTTCCGGGAATATCCTGGAAGATGAAAAAGTCTTCGGAACTGTACATATCGGTATTGGTAATAACATAACAATCGGTGGTAAGGTGGATGTACCTTTCCATGTGGATCTGGTTATTAAAAAGCCGACCCTCTACCTTGATGATATGCTGGTAATGAAAGACGGAAAGTTTATTGCTGCACACTAATCTATAAACGCAGTAACAGTAACCTGTTAGCCCAATTTTTTCGGATCCTGGCAAAAAGGATTATGGGCTGAAGGGTTTTTTTTTGGGCTTTGATGTTGCCTGTTGAACCTGTTTGCTATAATATTAGTAGGGAGTATTTCAAGGAAATGATTATTAAAGGGGATGTCATCAGCAATGCTACTAGAAGGTGAACGGGATACTATTCTTAAAACAACCAGCGCGGTACTGGCAGAACACGGGGCCAGGCGCGAGAAATTGATCCCCCTGCTTCAGGCGGTGCAGGAGCAGCTTGGTTATCTTCCAAAGCTGGCCATGGAGGAAATCGCCGCAGCGTTGGATATACCAGCCGTGGAGGTTTTTGGGCCTGCTACATTTTATAATTCTTTTCGCTTACACCCTCCCGGTGAACATCAATTTAAGGTATGCATGGGTACGGCCTGCTACATGATCGGTGGTCAGATTGCCCTTGATTCGTTTGAGCGGCGCTTACAGATCAAGCCGGGGGAGACCACTGCGGACCGCCGGTTCAGCCTGGACCAGGTGGCCTGTGTGGGCTGCTGTTCGTTAGCCCCCGTTGTGGTCGTGGATAATTTTGTGGAGGGGAAAGTTACCCCTACCCGCGTTGATGGTCTTATTCTTTCTTATGAATCAAACGGACAAAAAGTGGAGCAAGATTCGCAACAAACAGAAGCAACCAATACAGACGAAGCTAAAGGAGAGGAAGGATCATGAGCATACTCTCTGCTACTGAAACAAAATATCAGGCGCTGCGGGAAAAAGCTGAGGCCAAACTGGCCCCCCTTGCAGCTGAAACGATAATCTGGATCGGGACCGCCACCTGCGGCAAGGCTGCCGGTGCGGTGGAGGTGCGTGAAGCCTTTAAAGCAGAACTCAAAAACAAGGGTATCGATGCTGAGGTCAGAGAGGTGGGCTGTATGGGCCACTGTTACGCCGAACCCCTGGCCGTGATTGCCAAACCGGGATTTCCGGCCATCTGCTACGGGAAGGTGGACGAAGGGCTGGTAACGCGCCTGGTGGACGACTTCCTGATAAACGACGACCCGTGCTATGAGTTTGCCCTGGTGGCACTTGAACCGAACGATGTTTTTCCCACTTTTAGCGATTTTCCCCGGGGTGTTTACGAGAATAAGATGATTTTGGAACAATGCGGCTTTATCGATCCGGAAGATATAGATCATTATATTGCAAAGGATGGCTACAGCGCCCTGGCAAAAGCACTCAACACGGAACCACAGCAAGTGCTTGCCGAGATCAATGGGGCAAACCTGCGGGGGCGCGGCGGTGCCGGCTTCCCGGCGGGGGTGAAGTGGGAGGCGGTTGTAAAACAGGTGGAGAAGACCCGTTACGTCATCTGTAACGCTGATGAGGGTGATCCGGGTGCTTTTATGGACCGCAGCATTCTGGAGTCAAATCCTCATCTGGTGGTGGAAGGAATGATTATCTGCGCCTATGCGGTGGGTGCGGGCCACGGCTATCTCTATATCCGTTCCGAGTACCCCCAGGCCATCCGCCGTGTACAGACGGCGCTGGAGCAGGCACGGGAGCGGGGTCTGTTAGGCAAATCCATTATGGACAACGGTTTTGCATTTGATCTCGAAGTATTCACCGGAGCCGGGGCCTTCGTTTGCGGGGAGGGAACGGCCCTGATTAATTCCATGGAAGGAAAGCTGGGTATGCCCGAGCACAGGCCACCGCGGCTTTCCACCGCCGGCCTTAGGGGTAAGCCCACAGTTTTAAATAATGTTAAAACATTTGCCTATGTCCCCCTGATTATGAAAAAAGGGGCAGACTGGTTTAAAAATACAGGCACGGCTGAAAGCCCCGGCACGGCTGTTTTTGCTTTAGCGGGGAAGGTGGAAAATCCGGGCTTGGTGGAGGTCCCCATGGGTACAACCCTGCGGCAGCTCATTTACGATGTGGGTCAGGGTATCCCCGGCGAAAAAGAATTTAAGGCAGTGCAGATCGGCGGCCCCTCGGGAGGTTGCCTGCCGGAGGCATCGCTGGATATACCCATCGACTTTGATTCCCTTAAAGAAGGGGGGGCGATCATGGGTTCCGGCGGTATTGTGGTTTTGGACGAGGACGACTGCATGGTGCGTATCGCCCGGTATTTCCTTAAGTTTACGCAACAGGAATCCTGCGGTAAATGCACCTTCTGCCGTCTCGGGACAAAACACATGCTTGATATACTCACCGCTATTACCAAAGGTGAAGGCAAACTCAGCGACCTGGAGACGCTGCGGGAATTGGCTGAAGATGTGCAGGTCGGATCGCTTTGCAACCTGGGGCGGACCGCCCCCAATCCCATACTGACAACATTGCAGTATTTTTATGATGAATACAAGGCACATATTGAAGAGAAACGGTGCCCCTCCCTCATGTGTCCCGATCTAATCGCCTATTTTATTGCTCCGGAGCAATGCAGCAAGCTCTGCAACGCATGTGTGGGAAGCTGTCCCGTGGAAGCCGTATATACAAGGGATGACGGGCTCAAGGCCATCGACCAGGAAAAATGCGTGAAATGTGATAACTGTCTTAAAGCCTGCCCCATAGAATATAATGCAGTGATTAAATTATCACCCCCTGCATTGCTGGCGGAAAAGGAGGGGAGTACGAAATGAGCGATGTTAAATTTTCCATAGACGGACAGGAAATAACGGCAACCGCAGGAGAAAAGCTGTTGTGGGTGGCACTGGAGCATGACATTTTTATTCCCCATCTCTGTGGGATTAGGGAAGAACAGCGACCCACGGCCGGTTGCCGCCTCTGTTTCGTGGAGGTGGAAGGACAGGACCGTCCGGTCACTGCATGCACCCTTCCGGTACGCGAGGGCTTAGTGGTAAAAACACGAAGCCCGGCGGTGGATCGCCTCGTGCGGACGGCCTTTGAGCTCCTCTTATCGGACCACCGCCTGCAGTGTGGTAAGTGTCCGAAGAACCGCGCCTGCACCTTACAGCAGATTGCCCGGGAGAGGGGCCTGAAACTGAAATTAACCCGTTTACAACACCTGCAGCGGGACATGCCTCCTGTGGATGACAGCACCGCTGTCTTTGCTTTCGACCGCAGCCGTTGCGTACTCTGCGGGCAGTGTGTCCATGCCGACCAGCAGGTGGCCAAAGTGGGGGCCATCGGTTTTTCCTGCCGCGGTCTCAACCGTACTGTTTCCACGTTTACCGGTGTTGATCTGGAAGATTCACCGTGTATCAAATGCGGCCTCTGCGTGAAAGCCTGCCCGGTGGGAGCACTCTATTTTCTGGAAAACAAATAGAAACTGGAAATTACAGGGGGGGCAGACCCCTTATGGGAAAAAATGGAGGAAGTTACGGTATGACAGAACGGCTTACGGAAAGAGAATCTATTAGCACACGCTGTAAGGCAGTGATGCAGAATATCTCCAGGGTGATCGTGGGGAAAACCTCTTCGCTGGAATTGTTACTGACGGCCCTCCTGGCTGAGGGACACCTGCTCCTGGATGATGTGCCGGGGGTGGGAAAGACGCTCTTGGCACGCTCCCTGGCAAAGAGCATGGGAGGCACTTTTAAACGGATCCAGTTTACACCCGATTTGCTGCCGGCGGATGTTACAGGGTTTAACATTTACGATCGCCAGAGTGGCCAGTTTAAATTCCAGCCGGGGCCGGTAATGGCCAATGTACTGCTGGCAGATGAGATTAACCGTGCCATACCCCGTACCCAGTCCAGTCTGCTCGAAAGCATGGAGGAAGGTCAGGTTACGGTGGATGGCGTTACTTTAACATTACCCCGGCCTTTTATGGTAATCGCCACACAGAACCCTGTGGAACTGGAAGGAACATTCCCCCTCCCTGAGGCCCAATTGGATCGGTTTCTTTTGTGTCTTAAAATGGGTTACCCCTCTGCGGTGGATGAGGTTACTATCCTGGACCGTTTCCAACAGGATGATCCCCTGGCCAACCTGGAAGTGGTGATTACGCCGTCGCAGGTTTTTACTCTGCAGCAGGCACGGCGGGAGATTCTTGTAGCTGCCCCGGTAAAAGATTACATTGTAAATCTGGTCAGGGCTACGCGGGAATCAGCTTCGCTGCGCTTTGGCGCCAGCCCCAGGGCTTCCCTGCATCTGATGCGGGCAGCCCAGGCCCTGGCGGCACTGCGGGGGCGGACGTATGTCCTTCCCGACGACGTGAAGTGGCTGGCCGAACCCGTCCTCTGCCATCGTCTTATTGTTGATACAAAAGAAATGGTGCGGGGCGTTACGGCGGAAAAAGTATTGGCGGAAATTATTTCCCGGGTGGCGATTCCTGCTTCCCCGGATTTGGAATGATGAGTATGCCTGCAAGGCAAGAAGGAATACCGAGTCTGTTTGTAAGTGGGATATTCCAGGTTTTTACTTTGGGTTTATTATTTATTGCTCTTATTTACAGGCAGCAGGGGCTTGTGCTGCTTGCACTGCTGATCCTGATCATGTTCAACGGGGCACGCCTCTGGTGCAGAATAAGCATGGCCGGTCTGCATAGCCGCTTGGCGCTGGAACGGGAAAGGGTATTTCCCGGAGAATCACTGCTGCTGGAGGCGGAGGTGACCAATAACAAGTATCTGCCTGTATGGCTGCAGCTTGCTGTGACAGTGGACCGCGCGTTACTTTCCCCTGCTTCCCTTTCCCCTTCTCCATTTCCACCCCTTTATCCTTATCCTGCTGACACCCCTGTTTCCTCCGGCGAATATGATGCTCCCATTGTATTAACGAAGGATGTGTTGCGCGGGGAAGGGGGGTTGCTGTGGCAGCAGCAGGCATGCTGGCGCTGGGAATTGACGGCGCAGCGACGTGGTATTTATGATGTGGGGCCGACTCGCCTCGCTGTCGGTGATCTTTTTGGCTTTTATCATCAGGAAAAAAAAATATCCCAGGTTCATGATGTGATCGTTTATCCACGCCTTGTTAATTTAAATGATACTACTGTACCCCTGCGAGAGTTGTTCGGATCCCCGGGAGTAAAAAGCCCAGTGGTGGATCCTGTTTACCCTGTGGCCACCCGGGATTACCAGGAAGGGCAACCGGCGCGGCACATCAACTGGAAAGCAAGTGCCCGCCATGGGCGGCTGCACGAGAAGGTGTTTCAGGCTTCAGCGCAACAGAAAATACTGCTGGCGGTGGATGTGGAGCAATTTAACAAGGAAAAGGTTGCAGATACTTTTGAGCGCACACTTGAGGTCACCGCTTCCCTGGCCGTGAAATTGGAGCAGCAGGGCCGCATTTTTGGACTGGTTAGTAACGGTATCCTGGAAGGGGAAAAAGATCTGCCGGCCTATTTACCGCCGCGTCGCGGCACCGGCCAAATGCCCCATCTGCTGGAGATGCTGGCCCGTCTGCAAATGATCCCGGGCAACGGTATGGAAACAAACTTGCTCCATGGTGCGGGATTTTCCCGTGGTGTCACCTGCCTCTACTTTACTTATAATTCTATCGAAATACCTGTCCCCGTTCAGAATTTATTCAACCGTTTTCATATACCAATTATATTTGTTGTTGGCAAGGCTCCTTCTGAAAATAACAGTCAAAAGTCAAGCAGGCATAACCCTGCGGCCTATCCCCTGGAAGCGCTGCTTGCAGAGGAGGAGGTGGCTGAGGCATGAGCACTAAAAAATCCCCCCTGTTATTGCTTGCTGTTGCAGGGATGGAACTGAGCTGGTTATGCGCTGTGGCTGTATTGCTTCTGCCCCTGGCCGGGGTGTCTCCTTTATTGCTGCCCCAGGCTTTGGCAGCGTTTTTAGGGGGGGCTGTTCTTACTCTTTTTATCCAAAAAAATAATTGGCGTATCGTCTATAGAATGGTCTTGCATATATTCGTTCTTTTTGCTCTGCTTCTCCATTCCCTTTACAGCTTCAATCACGGAGGCGCATTATTCTGGAGTCGGGGTTGGATAGAGAGACTTTTGCAAGGGCCACATGATATGGAACAGGGATTGCTCTGGGCAGCGGTGCTTTTCGTCACCCTCATCTTCTGGGGTGGCGGAGTATGTCTGGCGCGGCGTTCTCTTTCCTATTTTGCAACCACGTCCCGTTTTGATGTGGGAATTACAGCATTCATTCTCATATTTATAATTGTGGGTGTAACAGATTTTCCTGCAATACCGGTGATGCTGTTGCTCTTCCCTTTTTTCTTAACAAGCATGATCGGGATCGCTTTGGCACGTAACCAAAAGGGTGATGAGCGGGGAGCATTTCAGTTAAAATATCGGGGCAATGCCCCGGTGCTGGCTTTTGCAGCAGTGGTGCTGCTGGGCGGGGCTACAGTAATTTTGTTTCTTTTACCGTTTCTTACCCTGGCAGCAGAGGCTGGCTATTCTGCCATGGTGCAGTATGGTACGCCGCTAAGCGCACTTCTGGGAAGGTTAATCCTATTTATATTTGGCTACGGCAGGCAGTTAAGCAGGAGCGCTCCTGTGGAAGAGACGGGTGATTCGTTTCTTGTTGACCCGGAAGCGGTATCAAGTGGAGAGGCAGGTTTCTGGGATCTGTTGATTGGCTGGGCAAGCATCGGCTTAATTGCAGCCGTAGGCTTATTTGCTGTCGGCTGGGGCCTTTGGCATCTCTTGCGCTGGCTTTTGTCCGGGGCTGAGAAACCCGGAAAGGGACGGGGCATAAAGGAAATCTTATTACTTTTCCTGCATAAATGGCGCTCCTTTTGGCGGCGTATGCAGCAGTGGTTCAGGGGTTGGTTGTTCCGTCTGACTGCAGGTCAAAGGGAAGGTGAAGCGTCCCGTTTGTTTGGACGCCTAATGGTATGGGGGCGCTGGAGCGGTTTTAACCGTGTTGCTGCGGAAACGCCCCGCGAATACGGGTTGGTACTGGGACAGCATTTCCCGGGAGCACAGGCGGAAATTGAGCTGATTATCCACTGTTTCCATGATGAGGTATACGGGAAAATGACGCTGGACAGGGGGCAGAAGCGGGTTCTGCGGCGTGCCTGGCGCAGGTTGTGCAGTCCGCGGCGCTGGCCGGCGCGGTTTTATAAACGTTTAACACATGGCAGTATTATGGAATTGCGACAGCTTGAAAACAACGATTTAAAGTCTGGAATAAATGAAAAGGGCGATAAAAAAGCCGATTATGGTGGCGATATTTAGCTTCAATGTCATGCCTATTGTTATGGTTATCACAGCCAGATCTATATTTGTAGGGCTTAAGCCGATCACCTCTCCGAAATAGAGGAAGGGGAGGGTGTCCTTCAACAGTTCACCGATCAGTGTGCCGAAGAGACTGCCAATTACGAGCAGAATAATAAGCATCCATTTGTCTTTTGGTAATTTTGCCATTTGTTGTTACCTCCTCCTTATGATATTCTACAGGAAAGGACATATTCCTTTAAAGGAATATTAAGGAAATCTGTTAAATATTCTGAAATGAGGGCTGATAATGAGACTGTTTCACGAATACCAACCGGGCCGAAAATGGATAGCACGGCTCTCACATGATACGGATTTGCTACAGGCTCTGGAAGAGTTCGCTGCCACAAAAAATATAAAAGTAGGCCGCATTGAGGTGATCGGAGCCGTTAAAAAGGCTACGCTCGCATACTATGACCAGGCAAAAAAAGAATACGGGACACTGGAATTTAACGAACCACTGGAGATTTTGAATTGTAGCGGCAACCTCAGTTTAAGAGAAAATTTGCACCGGGCTCACCTGCATATCACCTTTGGCCGGTGTGACGGCACCACACTGGGAGGCCATCTTATGCTCGGCACCGTTGTTTTTGCAGCAGAGGCGGTTATAGAGGAGCTTAACGGCCCGGAACTGCAGCGGGGTTTTGACTCCCCAACCGGCCTGCCGCTCTGGGAGTTATAAATTATTAATTGTTACTGCTCAAGTATACAGCTACCCGGGTTGCAGGATACCTGTTCGCAGGCCGCAGGCTCAATAAAAGATTATAATGTTGGCTTTGCCGACCCGGCCACATTTATTGGCTCGCTTCGCTCAGACACTAAAATGTGGAAATCCCGGTCCGTCAAAGCCTTATGACCTGGCCTGAACGGTTGCTCACAGGTAACGCTGAAACCCTAATAAAGTATTGTTCTTATAGCTGAGCAGACAACCATGAAGCTTCGCTTCACCATCAGAAGATGAAAACACATGGCGAGGATATTCGCGGGCGGACAGAGTCGTCCGTGAATGAGGATTATGTTGTGGAAAACAAAAAATGCGACAGAGAGAACCGTCCCCTGTCGCACTGTTCAGGAGGTGAATCATTGCAATGATGGGTAGAATTGGTCTAATAGAACTTATCATGCTTCCCTTAACGCTTGGGATACCTTTGATTATTATTTATTATTTGGTCAAGTTTGCTGTTAAAAATGCTATGAGAGAGCTAAAAAAGGAAGATGACCCCAAATGAAAGAAGATGTCTCTGTCCGTTTTGATAATGCTTTGCAGCAAGCCCGTTTTGTGGAAAGGCCTAACCGATTTATACTGCGTTGTTTGCTGCCTGCCAATTTCCAGGGTACTCACCCGCCTGGGGCAGGGGAGATAGTGGAAGCCCATCTTGCGGACCCGGGACGACTGCGGGAGCTGCTGGTGCCGGGACGGAAGATTTGGCTGCGTGAGGCTAATGGGACGGGGCGGAAGACGAGATGGTCTGCCGTGCTCTGTGAAAGCCCGGCAGGCGACAGTTTTGTTTCCCTCGATTCCACGCTTCCGAATCGCCTCATCGGCAGAGCGCTGGCTGCCGGTGTGATGACGGAATTTGCAGGGTGGTCCCTGGTGAGGCCCGAGTTCCCACTGGGCAGTTCCCGCTGGGATTTTTTACTGACAAACCCCGCTGGACGGCGGCTGCTCCTGGAAGTGAAGAGTGTAACATTGGTGGAAGAAAAGACAGCTCTTTTCCCTGATGCCCTTACGGCACGGGGGGCAAAACATATGCGCGAGCTTGCCCATATCGTACGGGACGGGGCATACGACGGGGCGGTTTTGTTTGTGGCACAGCGGGATGAAGCAGAATGTATTCGTGCGGCTCCCCATATTGATCCCGTTTTTGCGGCCGCCCTGGCCGATGCAAAGGCAGCGGGGGTAGGCATTTACGGCCGCAAGTGCAGCATCAGCCTTACAGGCGTAAGCCTGGGAAGGAGTTTGCCTGCCGGCTAATATAGGCTAGAATTAAGAAAGGGCAAGGGGTATGATTCAAAGGAACGACAGGGATATCTACATAGTTATAGGTTGCGGCTATTTTGGCCTTAGGGCTGTGCGGGTCATAAAAAATCTTCCCTCCCGGCCGCTGGTTATAGCTGTTGATAACGACAGGGAGCGGTTGAAAGCGGTTACGGCACTGGCAGATCGGGTTCATCACGGGGACGGGGTTCAGTACCTATCTGAACTTGAACTGACAGAGCCGCAGGCGGCTTTATGTTGGGTTGTGCCTGCCCTGCCCCTGCACCTGGCGGGCGCATGGCTGCTGCATGTACTGAACGGAGCGGGAGGAACATATACGGCAGAAAAGCATTCGGTTCCGCAAGAATTTGATCCGGTGGGTGTGTTGCAACACCGTACGCCGGGAGGGACGTTGTTTTGCAGTCTTGGTGATTTTACCTGTCCGGAAGATTGTCCTGAACCGGAGGGATACTGCCACGTAACGGAGCTGTCCCGCCCGGTTCCCCTCTACCGCATCCTGGGGGAGACACTTTGCACCGGGTACCGGTCCTTGGTGGTGCGTAGTCGGCTTGTTCTTCCCGGGGTGGGTGGCTACCTCTTTGGTGATTTGTTAATGCTGCGAGCTGCGCTGGTAATCGCTGGGGGTAGTTATTTACTCAGTACGGCATGTACCTGCCATGGTGTTACTGATGCCATCTCAATTCGTATGAGGGGAAGGAGGTGTTAAGTTTGAGCGAAATAGAAAGAGTCCTATACGTCAAGGAAGGTTGCCCCTACTGTGCCCGTATGGCCGGAGAGTTGAAGAAAAAAGGGTTGGATTACAGGGAGGTTGATGTCTCCAGGGACGGGGCTGCACTGCGGGAGATCAAGCGAAAATACAAAGCCACGCAGGTGCCTGTTTTCGTCGAGGGGGATCAGGTCACCATCGGTTACCAGGGTGACGGTTGAGGGATCTAACTCTTGAGTTCAAGAGGCAAGAAGCAAGAAACCAGAGGCCAGAAAAAGGAGGCAGGCAGGAAGCAGTTTGCGACAGGGGACGGTTCTCCTTGTCGCATTTTTTATTATTATCATTCAGGTTTCCACATAATGCTACGGGGAATTAACCGGGATGCCTGTTTTTCTGGCGATTTTGCGACAGGGAGAACCGTCCCCTGTCGCAAACTGTCGCATAAAGCTCGAGGGCGAAGTATCTGTTTGCGGGAATTGTCGGTTTTGACTTTAGACATTTGACTTTTGACTGTGTTTAAAATCCCCTCCCTGCCTGCAATATTCACTGCACACATGGAGGGGGTTACGCTGTTTGCCGACTTTAGACTGCGTTTAAATTAGAAAAAGAAATGGACAAACGAGACAACGGCAAGCAGGTAGACAAACCAGTGTACATCTTTCGCCCGTCCGGCTACTACCTTAACGATAGGATAGGCCAGGAACCCGATGGCAATACCGTCGGCAATACTGAAGGCCAAAGGCATGAACAGCAGGGTCAGGAAAGCGGGAAAAGCTTCTGTAAAGTCTTCAAAATCAATTTTTGTTACAGCGCCAACCATGAGGACGCCCACGATAATAAGAGCGGGGGCAGTGGCTTCCTGCGGAACAAGACCGGCGAGAGGAAAAAGAAAGATGGCAAGCAGGAACAAAACTCCCGTTACCACGGAGGTAAATCCGGTACGTCCCCCTTCAGAGATCCCCGCAGTGCTCTCCACGTAGGTGGTTACTGTGCTGGTACCCAGTACAGCGCCGCCGGCGGTGCCCACGGCATCAACAAGCATTGCATTTTTTATTTTGGGAAGACGTCCGTTTTCGTCCAAAAAATCGGCCCGGGCGGCAGTACCCATGAGTGTTCCCATGGTGTCAAACACATCCACAAATACAAAAGCAAAAATAAGCATAAAACCAAGGCGCAGGGCCCCTACGATGTCAAGCTGACCAATGACTGGTAGAAGAGGCGCAGGGCGGCCAATAATATCACCGATTCCGGTCGGAACAGGTGCAATTCCCATAAACATGCCCACCACTGTGGTGAGCAAAATACCGATCAAGATAGCACCCTTGACGCGACGGGCCATGAGGATGGCAATAATTCCAAGGCCGATCAGGGAAAGCATCACGCCTGGAGTGTTCAGATCCCCCAGTGTAACCTGGGTAGCCTCGTATGCTACGATTACCCCTGCATTTTGTAAGCCGATAAAAGCGATAAAGAGGCCGATACCTGCTGAAATAGCTCTTTTCAGCGAGACCGGTACTGCTGCATCAATAGTGTCAATAATACGCAGTAAGGAGAGGACTGCAAAGACAACTCCGGAGATAAAAACGGCTCCCAGGGCTACTTCCCACCCGGCGATGGGTGCGATAACGAATGCAAAAAAGGCATTCAAGCCCATGCCGCTGGCGAGGGCAAAGGGATAGTTGGTTACTAGGCCCATGAGAATGGTGGTTATACCGGCAGCAAGAGCTGTCGCCGTCATGACAGCTCCGAAATCCATCCCTGCAAAACTCAGGATATCGGGGTTAACGAAAAGAATATAGGCCATAGTCATAAATGTGGTAATCCCGGCGATGATCTCTGTTTTCAGGTTAGTTTTGTTTTCTTTAAAGCGAAAAAACTTGTTCAATCTCTTCACTCCTTTCAATCTGGAGAAATTGATCTTCTTTTTTAAAATGATTGCGTATAACATAGTTTCCCCTAAACACCCTATCTATAATTCAAAGTGGTTGCTACTGCAAAAAAATCACCCCCGTTTTTTACCGGATAATGTTACCAAGTGTATAATATTCTTCCTGCTTTTCCGGAATCCTTTAAATGGAGGGAAAAATGTCCTTATTAGCAGAAAAAGAAAGATTGAGCGAAGGATAATGATGCCCCAGATTGCAGACGCAAGGGCTAAATGATAAAATAGGGCTAATTACTTAGAAATAAGGGTTTCGAATAAAAAATAGGTAATTATCAATATTAGACAGGAACAAACAGGCCTGACAAAGGAGGCATGAATCTTGTTAGAAGAATTACTGCTGACAGCCACGACGTTTATCGATAACTGGTGGAAAGAGATAGCCGCGGCTATTTTTGTTTTGTTTTTCTTTCTCTTTTTAAGGAGAGTTTTTACCCGCTACATATTTAAAATAATCCTCAGGTTTGTGCGGAAAGCTTCCAAAGAAATTGACACGGGTTTTTTGGCCCCCTTTGAGGGTCCATTACGCGCTCTCTTCATTGTTCTCGGTATCTATTTTGCTTTTACAATTCTGCCATTAACACCTAATCAGGATTTTTTGGTACTGAAGTTTTTACGTGCTGCCCTCATAGTTCTTGTTACCTGGGGTGGTTACAATTTGGCAGGAACAATTCTTTGTCAGGATTTGGCCAAAAAGTACGGGTTCAAGGTTGACCGTATTCTCATCCCCTTTCTCAGTAAAATTGTTAAGTTCATTATTATTGCACTGGCAGTGAGCATAATTGCCCAGGAGTTTGGTTACGAAATCAGCGGCTTGATTGCCGGCTTGGGGTTAGGCGGCCTCGCTGTGGCCCTGGCGGCAAAAGATGCCCTTGGCAATATTTTCGGTGGGATTGTGATCATTACGGACAAGCCTTTTACCATCGGCGACTGGATTGCCACGCCCAGTGTGGAGGGGACAGTGGAGGATATTTCTTTTAGGAGCACGCGGATCAGAGGATTTGCCCATTCCCTGATTACCGTGCCCAACGCAAGGCTGGCCGATGAACCGATTACAAACTGGACACGTATGGGCAAGCGCCGCATTAGCTTTCACCTGGGGGTGACCTATACCACTCCGGTGGCAAAGCTAAAAAAATGTGTGCAATTAATTCAGGAGTTGCTGGAAAGTCATCCCGAGGTGCATAAAGAGACAATTTTTGTCCGTTTTGACAGTTTCAATGAAAGCAGTCTGGACATCTTTATCTATTTCTTCACGGTTACCACAAAATGGGGAGAGTTTCTGGAAGTAAAAGAGGAAATCAACTTTAGAATTATGGAAATATTGGAAGATGAAGGGGTTTCCGTAGCCTTCCCAAGCCGCAGCCTTTACCTGGAAACGCCGCTACAGTTAAATAAACCGGAATAGAAAACAGTTGGGTAGCAGGTAGCGGGTAGTTGGATAGGCAAAAAACAATTCCCACCTGCTACCCCCTACCTGCTATCTTTCTCATAAACATTGCGACAATTTGTCTCCTTTATGCTAATCAGGGCAAAAAGGAAGCTAATAAGCAAAGTAATCAGGCAGACACCAAAAAGCAGGCGGTAAGATGCCAGGGGGTAGAGTTTCATTCCTCCGGCCATCAGTCCGCCCCAGCGCAGGTCCAGCATATATCCCATCAGTGGTTGCAGGAAGGCTGTTCCAGCGAATGGGCCAATGTTGACAATGCTGAGGGCGACTCCTGAAAAGGCAGGATCGTTGGTCTCCTTGCAGAGGGGCAGGATAATGGCGGCTGTGCCCCCCGCCAGCCCCATGACCAGAAAGAGGGGATATAGGGCAGCGATCGGAGGTTTGCCGCCATTCCAGGTAAAAAACAGGCCCCAGATGAGTGTATATACAGCAAAGATTATTAAAAGGGGCAGTCTGCGCCGACCGAGTCTGTCGGACAGGTAGCCGGTGAGGGGCATGGCTACAATAATGCCTGCTGTAAGAACCAGCATATAATTGGCAGCCTGACCCCGGTCAAAACCATAAACCTGCATTAAATAGGTTACGCTCCAGGCTCCGGTGAAGGCAAATAGAGTTCCGTAGAGGCCGAAGGCACTGGCGAACAGGGGCCAGGTTTGGAAATTTCGAAACACTTTCCTCAGTGCTTCCAACAATTGGGGAAAAGTTACGGCGGGCTGTGCGGCGGGAGAAGGGGTTATGTTATTAACCGGTATATCTCTAACAACTAGCCAACATGCAAGGGCTACAACCAGGGTCGTGATGGCAATAGCCACAAAGGTTTGCCGCCAGCCAAAATGGACAACCAATATTGCAAGAGGGGTTGTCCCCAGCGCCACTCCCAGGTTTCCAACCAGGCCGGTTAACCCTGTCATAGTTGCGAATTGGGAAGGTTTGAACCAGTTGACGAGGAATTTCAGGACCGCTACGAAGATCACTGATACGCC
>SKTJ01000186.1 GCA_007122565.1 Syntrophomonadaceae bacterium
ATCAAAGAGGTGTTAGCTTGTTAACCATTTGTCCTTTATGCAGCTGTTTTTTGTTTTTGTAGATAAAGCTTAAATAGAATCTCCCGTAACGCAATGGCCGCCAGTACAAGCAAGCCGAGCGCCAGAGCATAGTAATTATCGATTAAGATAAGCGTTGAAGCCACTGCAATAATAACTCGCTCTATAAGGTTAATCTTTTTAAACATGTAACCCTGAATAACCCAGGTAAAGCCAATCAAACTGATCAGGGTCAGGATCACGCGATAGGCAATGGTAAGGCTGGTGCCTTGTAATAACAGCAGTTCCGGATAATAAATAAAGGCAAAAGCCAGAACAAAAGTGGGCACGCTAAAGGCAAAAGCCTTCCATGCCGTTTCCCAGAAATCAGTCTTGGCCACACCTGCAGCTACCATGGCTACAACGGCAATGGGTGGCGTTGAGCCCGCTTTTACCGCACCATATAAAAGGAATAAATGGGCTGCCAGACGGGGGATGCCTACTTCAACCAGGGCCGGAGCAACGAAGAGGGCAACTAACAAATATGCGATCGGGGTTGGCATACCCATCCCCAGTATAATACAGATCATCAACCCCAGTAACAGCAGTACAAATACGTTTCCCCCGGCAGTTTCGATCAAAATACCCGTTAACCTTGCTCCCAGTCCAGTAATCAAAAAGGCTTGTGTCACCAAACCGATGCCGGCCACCAAACCGATCAAATTCCCCACATTTCGTGAGCCTTCGTCAAACGAACGCAAGGTATTTTTTACCTTATCCTTCACGGGAAGCTTAAATTGTGTCACAAGGAGGGTTGTAAAAATTGCCAGCATCCCGGCATACATGGGGGTCATCCTGATTACGACAATTGTATAAAAAGCCACCAGTAAAGGAAGCAATTTATGCCCTTCCGTTTTCAAGACATGTATAAATGAACCCCTTTCCTCTTTTGACAAGCCGGCCAATCCATTCTTTGCCGCTTCTATATCCACGAGCACAAAACTATATAAATAATATAAGGCCGCAGGAATAATCGCTGCAGTAACCACTTCACCATAAGGGACTTGAATTAATTGTGCCATGAGGAAGGCAGAAGCTCCCATAATGGGGGGCAAATATTGCCCTCCCTCAGATGCAAGGCATTCAATTGCAGCCGCTACTTTTCTCTTGAATCCTGATTTGATCATTAAGGGAATGGTAAACGAGCCGGTGACCACAACATTGGCCGTGGAATTCCCCATCACTGAGCCAATCAAAGAACTGGCAATCAGTGACGTCTTTGCCGAGCCGCCCCTTAAACCACCCACCAGGGAGTTTGCAAACCTGATAAAAAATTCCCCTACTCCCGTCACGTCCATTACACTGCCAAATAAAATAAACATGTACAACAAGCCCGATGCCACGGCAACGCCCACGCCAAAGATGCCTTCACCTGTAAAGGCAGTCATATATACCATCCTGTAAAGCCTAAGCCCAGGATGTTGCAATATCCCCGGCAGATAATTACCAAACAGAGTATATAAAACACATGTAACAACAATAATAAAAAAAGGTAAACTGGCCCTGCGTGATGCTTCCATCACAACCACAATTAACAGAATACCCATGAAAATTTCCCAATTATCTAAATGAGCGCCTCCTGCACTATGCAAGATTCTCTCATAAAAAAAGAATATATAACCTAAAGACAGTAAAGTCGCCAGAATAAAGAAACTGTCGATTAACTTTGCAATAAATTTCTCTCCCAATGGCTTTAAGGTCGAAAAATACATGACCAACATCACGGCTAAGAAGAAAGAGCGATGCACCATCATAATTCTGAAACCCCAAATTGTAGTATATAAAATATATAAGGCCAGCAAAATGGCTAATACAGTTGTGATTTTCTCTTTTGTATTTTTATCTAAAAACGGCAGCATAAAAAACTTCCTTCCTGCTCTTTCATTTAAAATAAGAAAGATGATTAGGGAGACATTAATATATCCCCCTAATCATTACAGATAATAATCAGAATTACAGAATGCCGATCTCTTTATAGTATTTTGCTGCTCCGGGATGTAAAGGCACATCCGAATCGGTAAAAGCATGATCCTCAACAGTTAAGCCACCGAATGTCGCGCTTTCTTCCTGCAGTACATCCATATTTTCCCAGAATAGTTTTGTAAATTCATAGACGATTGCCTCATCAACATCTTTATGTGCCACAATGGAGGCTCCTGCAGCCCAGGTAAGCACGTCTGCATCCTGAGTTGGATAAGTACCAGCGGGGAAGCCGGCCCTTAACAACAAACCACCGGCCAATTCGTTGAATCTGTTGAAATCTTCGTCCGGAATACTAATAAATTTAACTGAAGACGTTGTTGCCAGTTCAACAACGTTTCCCTGTCCAATTGTTCCCTGGTTAAATGTTCCATCGATTCTTCCGTCCTTTAACGCATCAAAAGCATCACTGGTATCCAGTTCATACTTGTCAAGGCTTGTAGCGTAGTCAATATCTATTGCCTCCATCAGTATATCCACAAGTGTCCTTGAAAACTGTGCCGGCACACCGACGTTGATTGATTTTCCCCTAATATCCGCAAGGCTTTCTATTCCCGATCCTTCTCTGACAATAATATGCCCTACACCCATGAGGAAAGTGGTGACCCGTGTCAAGTTTGTGTGTTCTTCTTCATAGTTACCTAAACCGAAATAAGCATCGTAGATATCCATCTCCATCATCATACCAAATTGTGCTGATCCGTCTTGTACTAAAATATGATTTTCGCCAAATCCGGCCGTTACCATAGTCGAAACTTCAAATAAATCCTGCTCTCTGTTAACAATGTTGGCGATCGTAGCGCCAGCCGTATAAGCACCGGACCCTGTCCCTGCTGCTGCAAGAGCTATGGGCTGAGTTGACACACCACTGTCCGCTGGTGAACAACCTATCAATGAAAAAATGAGCAACATTAGAACACACGCTATACCAAAAAATCTTTTCATTTAAGTTCTCTCCTTTAAGTTGTTTACTTCCTTTAATATTGAAACAAATCTCTTTAACCCCCGGAATTACGAACGGCAGTAGCTGTAGAAATATCAGGAATAAGAGAAATCAACCTCCTTTAGCTAATTATGTACATTGTCCTTCAACTCTACATCATTAATTAATACTATAGAATTATCAGTAGCATTTCTGTTAAATAAACTACAAATATACCAATGGATTAAGCTTTACTCTTAATTTATAGAATACTCTACTTGTAATCTCTTGCACAATATGCCGGGGCATGCACGGCATGCTCCAGCATTAACGCCGCCCCTGTAATGTCAAATACAGGGAGCCCGAATGCTTCCTGCAAGGGTCGGCTGTAGGTGGCCAGGTTGCTGCATTCCAAGAGGATAGCTCGTATCTCTTTGTTTCTTTGCGTTAATTTTGTGGCAGCTGCCAGCACATCCCGGCCCATTAGGTCCTCATCAAGGGCTCGCCCTCCTTCGATGACGATCTCTCTGAAATGGGGTTCACCCTCCATGCCCTGGATTTCCAGGTTAATTTCTGCACTGATCCCTGCACCGCGCAGGTGTCGCTCCTGCAAAAGGCCGGCATGCCCGGTGATGATTCCGATTACCCCTTTTTGACCCACCAAGTGCCAAAGCAGGGGCACAAGCGCCAAGGATGATGTAAGCACAGGAAGGGAGCAGCTGCCCGCCATTTCCTGTTGGTAAAGGGCCATCAGGCCACAGTCTCCAATCACTGCCCGGATACCTTTTGCTTCAAGATTTTTAACCGCATGGCACAGTTTATCCTTTACCGCCTCAGAACCCTCAATCAGTTCGGCAAACGTACCTTCCACCACTTCATAGCAAACAGGAAAGGGAAATGTTGCTCCATGCCCAGGATCCCCGGGGATGCGGGGTGCTTTCCAGTTGAAAACCAGCCCCCTCACATACTGACCGTAAAATGGATAGCCTTTTTCCACATTCACCCTAGCCTTTTCCCCTTTCCTTAACTAAAAATTCTGCCGTGATCTCCAGCAGTCTTTCAATGTCTGCCTCGCTGTTATAATAGTGGGGTGAAACCCTGATACCACCTACACCCGAGGTATAACGGAGCGAAATATAGACCCCTTCCTCAGTTAAACGGGAAGTTAGTTTTCGTTCTGCCTCCAAGGCACCCGGCAGGGTAAATGAAGTAATACCGGAACGGTTAGGAGAATTTGTGTCACTGGCCAGATTTATTCCTAATTCAGCCAACCCATAGGCCAAAAAATCCCCCAGCTTTCTTACTTTCTTTTCCACATTTTTTATCCCTGTTTCCCTCAGTTTTTTTAGACTGTGATAGAGGGCCAGGGCCCCGAGATAATTTCCCGTCCCTCCTGTTTCAAATTTCCGGGCAGTTTCTGTCAGATTGAGCCGGTCAAATGGAGTGCGCAGGGGGGATTCCAGGTAGTTTCCCCAACTTCCCTGCGGCTCAAGCGCATTGAAGTAGCTGTAAAAT
>SKTJ01000157.1 GCA_007122565.1 Syntrophomonadaceae bacterium
ACCCTTCTCCTTTGCCTCCGCTCCCTGCTTATAATAATCCGCCATTAAATCTTTCATCATAACAGCCGTTTGCCACGGCAATTTTTCAGTCAGTGTCCCCACCTCCCAGCATCTCTATGAAGGCATGAATCCTGGTCTGCAATTGCCCTTGTGGCAAGCCGCCGTACGCAGTTTCCACCCGCATGGCCGGGATGCCCTCTTTTTCCATGGCCTGCATGTTGTCGTAATAATCATAATTTTCCGGTTCACAGAATTTAAGGTGTAAAAATAAAACGCCATCTACCGCTTTTTCCCGGACCTGATTCAGCAGATAATTTGTTCTCTTATGCTTCTCCGGATCATACATCGCTGCAGGCATCCTGGTGATTTGGCGTTCAGCCAGTGCCTCCATGGGGTCCCCGGTTTCTGCTACATCCCCTTCCAGATAGCGAGAGCCGTTTTGGAAGTCATCGCTAACGACTATGCCTCCTGCTTCGGCAACATAATCAAGTATTTCCAGTGGTTCCAATAACGTCCCTGAAAGTAGCAGTCGGATTTTTTCAGCGCTGCCATACTTTTCCCTTTCTTTTTCCAGCAGGGCCAGCAACTGCTCAAGCAAATCATTTAATTTTTCCCGGGGCATAACCATGGCTGCCTTAATTATGACAAAGAGTTCTTTGTCACTTAATAATTGAGGAGATTCCACATGTAGCAAATAAAGCTGTCTTAAAAGATTTCTGTTATTGTTGAAAAGAGAGAAGCTCTTCCTTAATTCATCATCCGTTATCGCACTGCCTCTATAAGTTTCCAGACTTTTTTTCAGCCGTGCAAGTTCTCCCCTGAGATACTCACGTGCGCTGGGTCGTTCCACCTGCCGTGGCAGGCGAAAATTCTCCATGTAAGGCAGTGGCATGACATGCTTCCAAATACCCATAAGCATACGGGTAGTATCACAAGTTTGGGGTATGATCAGACCGTCCAGAAAAGGCAGTTTTCCTTCAACTGCTGCTGCAAGAGAATTACGTGTAAATGAACAGGCCCACGTTTGTAAGTGCGCATCCGCAAACTCCAAACGTCCTTCTTCTGCATTGACTGCATAAGGAAGAAACCCGGCGGCATGGATCAATTCTTCGGGCACGTCAGTAAGTAGAAACCCGACTATCCCTTTCCCGTGTTCTTTTTTCCACTGACCGGCCTCCATGCCTGGAGATGCTGCTGCTCTTATAAATAATTCTATGATATCTTTACTGTTCAAATGCCGGCACCCTTTCCGCAATGGATTTCCACAGGATTTCTATATAGTTACCCAACCTCCAAAACAACATATTATTTAATACTGTCGCCAAATCCGGGAACAATATTTTTTAACGGTTGCCCATTTAAGAAAAGCTCGATATTATCCACGAACATCCCGCCAAATCTGGGAGCATACATGTCGGTCCAGCTGGAAACGTGTGGTGTGATTAGCAGGTTCTTTGAATCCCATACATCATCATCCGCCGGCAAATAAGAGGGCAGCGGATTTTTAATCCACTGGGTATCATTGGCCGCACCGGCAATCCATCCTTCATTTAGCGCTTTTATTAAATCCTCTTTGATCACAAGTGAACCGCGGGCACAGTTGATCAGATAAGCCGTATCCTTCATCAGCTTGAACGTTCGTTCGTTCATCATACCAACAGTCTCACTTGTCTCCGGGCAGGATAGCACGAGATAATCACTCTGAGCGATTACTTCATCAACCTTGTCATTCAGATATACCTCATCCACAAAAGGTATATCCAGCTTTTGAATGTCCGTTCCGATCACCCGCATATCAAAAGGTTTCGCCCTCTTGGCGATCTGACGGCCGATCCCTCCCAGGCCGATAATACCCAGGGTTTTTCCATAAAGCTCCTCACCGCGAATGCGCTCGAATTTTCTTTGTTTCTGGTTTTCCCACATCAGCGTATACTTCTTGCTCAGGTTTAACATAAGTCCCAATACAAATTCTGCAATGGGTATGCCCGAACCACCTGGCAAGTTCATAAGGGGAATATGCGAAGGTAATTTTCCCCACTTCTGCCAATGATCAATGCCGGCACTGAAAGACATCACCCACTGCAAATCCTTCATTTCCGGTATCCGCTCCACGATAACACCCGTTCCAATAATGTGAGTGTCCAGGTATTCATCAGGCGTGGCATCGGCAGCACCGTTCTGCAACAATCTAATACGAATTTCCCCATTCTTAACTTGATCTGGAAAGCGTGATTTAATCAATTCTTCATACTCTACTGGTGAACCAAGACCGGGCTGCAAGACTACCAGGATATTTAGCGGATTAAATTTACCCATTCCACAAACACCTCTCTTAAGTTTTGCTTAGGGATTAATCAGTATTTCATTATTTTTAATAAGCTCTTTAGTTCATATTGTTCTTTTAGCTTAATTTCTACAATAAAGCTCAATAATCCTGCTATTTTAAAGATTAAAATATATTATATTAAAATATTTATCATTTAAAGCATCATCTTTCATTTAAAAGCAAATGTCTGGCAGCATTTCCTCCAAGTATTTTTGTTTTTGCTTCCTCAGATATATTCAATCTTTTTATGGCAGCAATATTTTCAGCGATATCAAGTACTCCCGGCCAGTCTGATCCGAATATTACCTGATCGGACACTTTTTCCAGCTCCGGGAAATACTCAAGCAACTTTTGTGGAGGCAATCCCGCCACTTCCATGTGAATATTTTGATGCAACCTGCATAAATAAAAGGCCCGCTCATACCAAAATCCCCGGCCGCTGTGCACCATTAATATTTTTAATTCGGGAAAATCCACCGCAACGTCGTCGAGATAGATGGGGTCGCCGTATTTTAAGCGGGCATTTTTGAATACAGACGTTCCCGTATGAAACATAACGGGGATTTGCAGTTCTTGCGCACATGCATAAAGGGGATAGAGCAGTGGATCATTTACATAAAAATACTGGTAAGTGGGGTAAAACTTAATACCGCGAAAGCCTTCATTGACCAGGCGCTTCAATTCCTGCGCCATATTACCGGTCATATAGGGATTAATACTGGCAAAAGGAATCAATTCCCCGTAGTCAGAGCAAAATTTTAAAACATACTCGTTGGTGCTCACCCCGGTTACAATCGGCGTGTAATCAGCGAGGATTACGGCATAGTCCACACCGCACCGCTTCAGATAATCAACAAAATAAGCAGGATCACTGTTTTTGGCGTAGAAATCTTCCCAACTATGAACGTCCTGAAGCTCTTTTATCCAGTTTAGTGCGCTTTCCCGGTAATATTCATAGTATATGGGATGAATATGGAAATCAATAATTGGTACGCCCAAAAAGAATCAACCTCGCTCTCCTACACCATTACAGTCGTCTATTACAAAAAATATGCCAAAATGACCATGTAAGTAAATTTTCCCGCCTGCCTTTGCCGGCAGGCGGGAAACTGAACAATCACTATTTTACTTTTCCGGCTCCATTACAGCGTCAACGAACTCCTGATCAAATGGGTGCGCTTCCGTGAGCAGCTGCCGATACTTGATGAAATCGATAGTACTCGTGCCCCTCAGTTTCTTTGTATTAAAGGCGTTAAAGCCGAGATAGGCTTCAGTCTGCATATTCGCGGACAGCCAGTGACGGTTGTTATTCTTGTTAGTATCCCAGAAGAATTTCTTTTTCTGACGGATACCGTCGACGGACATCATCAGGCAGTTGGGGAAGAGGTTGGTGAGCGTGTAGATAACTTTATTTACTTCCTTGTCCAGCAGGCTAAGATCAATTTCCCCTTCACCGATCATTTTCTTGGCCGCTTTTGCAGCATCGCCCTTTACAAATTCGCCATAAACAATCTCCCCGTCAGCAACATAACTATCTGTAATAACCAAGGGATTGCGCACAAATTTGCCGTCAACCTTAAGTACTGGTACAGCCTTGGAGATCAGGCCGACACGTTCCATCTTGTAGGAACTCCACATTTCACAGGAAATACAACTCCACATTGCCTGTTCTGCAGTCAGAAATTCAGGCAGAAAATCGGTTGACCCGCCAACCGGTGCGGATCCGTGCTTGGGACCGGCTTGACCAAATATTGCCATATCTGAAGATATAGCAATATCGCAAGCCATACCAATTTCCTGGCCACCAGCCACCCGCATACCGTTGACGCGGCAAATTACAGGTTTCTTAGACATGAGAATGGAATCCACCATACCGTTGAACAGATCAATGTAAGTACCGTATTCAGTGGGCCTGCCACTATAGAATTCTGCATACTCCTTTGTGTTACCACCGGTACAGAACGCTGTCTCACCTGCCGCGGTGAAAACAATCGCCACTACGTCGCGATCCATTGACGCCTTATGCATCCCCGCGATTACGCCCTTTACCATCTCAGTGGTATAGGAGTTGTACTGCCGGGGATTGTTTAAAGTTACCCATGCCGTATAA
>SKTJ01000245.1 GCA_007122565.1 Syntrophomonadaceae bacterium
CCTTAACCCCAACCCCCGGGTAACGCTGGCCGTTAAGCTTGAGAGTGCCAACCCCGGCGGCAGTATCAAAGACCGCATCGCTTATTACATGATCACCAACGCGGAAAAAACGGGAGAATTGACCCCGGATAAAACAATAATTGAACCCACCAGCGGTAATACGGGCATAGGTCTGGCTCTGGTGGCGGCGGTTAAAGGTTATCGGCTTTTGACCACCATGTCGGACTGGATGAGTGAAGAGAGGCGTAAAATGATGGAGGCACTCGGCGTTAATATTGTGTTAACACCGGGGGAAAAAGGCACGGACGGAGCCATTGAAAGAGCAAGGGAAATATATACATCCAATCCGGAGCGTTACTATATGCCGGACCAGTTCTCCAACGTTAACAATGTCCTGGCCCATTATGAAACAACTGCAGTGGAAATTTGGGAGCAGACTGGGGGGAAGATCACTCATTTTGTGGCGGGGATGGGAACAACGGGCACGTTAATGGGGTGTTCCCGTCGGTTTAAAGAGTTGAACAGGAAAGTGCAGATTATCGGTGTGGAACCCCATAAGTGTCATAAAATCCAGGGATTGAAAAACATGGATGAGTCCATGGTCCCGGCCATTTACAACCCCGCATTGCTGGATGAAAAAGTCAATGTTTCCGATGTGGATGCATTTAAAATGGCCAAGCTGTTAGCCAGTGAAGAAGGTATCTTTTCCGGAATGAGTGCCGGGGCTGCCTTTCATGCCGCCTGGCAGTTGGCTGCCCGTATCGAGGAGGGGACGATCGTGGTGATCATCCCGGATCGGGGGGAAAAATATATGTCCACAACCCTCTTCTGCTTCGAACCGTGTGAGCATCGCAGCGAGCGCTGTATACTGCCGGAAAACCTGGAAATACAAATTTCAAAATCACAGGGGCTGTGATTTTGAAATCTTTTTAATCATCAATGATTAGCTCTGTTACCGGCGTGATTATCTGGATCCCATTAACTCTTGAAAACTGACTGTCAGTTGTGATGATTTTATTAATGCCGTTGTTGATCATAACGGCAAGATGAATTAGATCACGGGGGGAAAACCCGCTCTTACTGTACTTGCCCGCAAGTTCCCGTGCAAGGAAGGTGTCCGCAGCAGTTACGGAAAGTATTTGCCCCTCCATTATTTTATAAAATGAATCAAACAGTTCAAAGCCCCTTTGCTTTTCCTTAATATGAAAAAAGCGATAGAGGATTTCCTGGAATACCTCTGTGTTTGTCCATACTTTCATTTCACCGGCAGCGGCAGCAGCAATAATCTCCTGGCAACTCTTTTGATAAGGATGTTTATTCCCTGCAGCATACATAGGGATACATGTATCCAGGAATATGCTCATTTTCTGTAACCCTCTTCGATTTCTCCTTTCATCTCATCCCAATTTTTTATAGGCAATTCAAGTTTGAACATCTTCTGCGCTTCTTTTATTTTTTCTTCCCTGGTAACAGCATACTTTTGGTCAATAACCTCACGTATAATTTCACCGATTGGTATTTTTCTTCTGCGGGCATCCGCTTTCAACTTTTCTAACTGTTGTGGCTCTACCCTGATTTCCAATCGCTTGGTGTATCTTTGCATTTTTTGCACACCTTCCGTAAATATGTTACGTATATTATACCGTACAAATATATATTTTACAAATCATCATTCGTTTATCAATATTTAATCCATCAGACACCAGTTGCCGTTTATGATCGATTGTTCCACCACTGCCGGGGGTCGTTCTCTTTAAGGCCGATGCTCTGAGGTAGAGCTTCCAATTTTTCCGCTGTTTCCCTTTGCCGGCTAAAGGGACATACCGCCTGACAGATGCCGCATTCCCTGCCGTTATAAATCCAGAATTTAAGACAGGCCCAACTGTTTACGGGCCATTTTTTTATGCCCTGGCTGTTGGAGGGACATGCCGTTTCAAAGGTGGTATCTCTGTCGAAAGAGATGGCTTTAGCCGGACAATGTTCGGCACAGATAGTACAGCTGCGGCAAAAATCGGCTGCACCAAACGTGACTGGTTGGTCCACAGTCAGGGGAAGATCTGTCAGCACTTTAGAGATACGTACCAGCGAACCAGACCGGGGGTGGAGCAGCATACCGTGCCTGCCCGCTTCACCGAGGCCCGCGTCAATGGCCATAGGGACACTGAGACTCGTATCATTGCCCATGGGAATTGCATCGTAGCCGAGGCCCCGAATCAGGGCCGCTGTCTTGGATGCCACCTCGGCCATACGGGAATAACCCAACCCCACAGCAGCTCCGGCCAGGGGTGAAGGGGAAAAAGCCATCAGTTCCCTGTCCTGGGGAACAAGAATTACGATTACACGGTTTAGGCGGGCCGGGATGAACTTTGCTTCTACTGTTATGGCCGGTCGCTCCTGGTCCGCTGAAAAAACAATAGGCAGTCCCTCTTTGCTGGTAGCATAAAACCATGTTTCGTTTAATGCCGTAATCCCCACTGCGGTTGCACCAAAGTAAAGGGCTGCCTGCTTCAAATGGTTACTGTTTTCCGGGGCGGATCCCTCCCAAAGGTGGCCCTGTTTTTTCAGTTCCGCCTCCACCGGTCGCCGCTGTCCAGGTTCTTCCACCCATCTCATAAGCGGAGCCCCGTCGTAGGGACGGTAGGAGCCCCAGGCTGCTTCGGCGAAGGCGTAATCAAGCTGCCCGTAACCGGAAACTGCGTTAAGCATTTTTTTGGTGGCAACGGACGCCTGCCGGGCACGCCAGTCTTCACCCTGCATTATTTCTTCCACAAAACGGGCACTGTAAAAAGCCGCTTCCCGCTCATCAAAGCGCTGCAGGCTCTTATCCACTGCGAAGGGAGGTTGTGCATACGGCGGAGTTTCCGTTTTCTGCAGTTTAAAATTAAAGTTAAAGGAAATGTTGTTGCTTTCCATGACAGCCAGCCCCTGACGTGTTTTGAAATAGGTTGTTGTGTGAAATATTCTACAGTAGAGGGCTAAATCCTGCCTATATGAATATGGGCCAGGCTCGCATAAAAAAATGACAAAAGGGTTTTGATCCTTTTGTCATTTACATCTTTCGCAGTAACATTCCGAACACTCCGGATTAAAATGTCAGAGTCCCATCAGCATCCAGTGCTAAGTCGTTAAGGGTGGCTGCTCCGGCCACAACGGCTTCTTCCGTCAGGTCGGCAGGGCTGATCTCTCCGCCGAAAAGCTGCATACTCTGCTGGCAGGCAATGATTTTAACCCCCTGGCTTATGGCCTGCTCCATTACTTCTTTCACCGTGGGGAATGCGCCGATCTTAATTTTTTCCGCTTCACCCTTTAAAAGCATTTTCAAGCCAAGCCCCAGATAGAAGATCGTGGGCTCAATATCCATGGCCACGGCTGTCTGTGCCAGGATTAAGGGAGCATACTGACGTTCGGGGTTAGCGGGTCCGCTGGTCTGTACATATAAAATCTTCTTTTTTTCACTCATCATGAACACCTCTTCTTTGATTTATTAACTTACTCTTCTTTTTTGTAACCACTCAGGTGTAATTCGCAGCGGGGTGCAGGATACCTGTTCGAAACCGCAGTCTCAAGTTAAAAGATGCAGGGGTTGCCTTTGCCGACCCGGCCACATGCTAAACCCGCTGCGCTCAAACACGTAGCATGTGGAAACCCCGGTCCGGCAAAGCCATTTGATCGAGCCTGAACGGTTACTCACAGTTAATCCTGAACCCCTTTGTGCTATTTTCAAGAGTGCTGAGTTGTTACTCTTTTTTTTGAATCAAAAAATGAAATTCATCCCCGTCTTTCCAGGACTTTATTACACTATGTCCGGCTCGCCTCGCCCAGCGGGGAATATCCTCCCAGGCAGCCGCATCGTCGGCAACTACTTCGAGCAGGGCTCCCGGTGCAAGCCCGTCTATTTCCGTGCGGGTGTTCATCACCGGCGCGGGACAGTAGAGCCCTACACAGTCAAGCAGATGCTTCGTTTCCTCTGTCAACAGATCACCCCGCTTTGTATTAATTTACTAAGACTTAACTATCATCCCTGGGTACAGTGAGTGGACGCAGTTCCTTGCAAGATAATTCTCTCATCCCGGAGGAGCATTCACTGAATATATACGAGGTTTTACATTAGGCGCCTTGCTTTCCTACCATCAACCAGCTACCTGCTACCTACTGGTCTATCCAGGTTAGGAATCAGGTTTCTGATGGATTTACATGACAGGCGGAATCTGAGGCAATGGGGCAATCAGAAGCATCACAATGAGGGCAATCACTACGCTCCTCGTTTTCGGCAGCGTTAGAACCGGGCTTTTTGTCTTGCTTTTCCCGGTAATCTTCAATGGCCTTGTGCAGCGCGTCTGCGCCCAGGTTGGAACAGTGCATCTTGTTGCCAGGCAGGCCGCCCAGTGCCTCGGCCACATCCTTATTCGTAATCTGCATGGCCTCGTCCA
>SKTJ01000025.1 GCA_007122565.1 Syntrophomonadaceae bacterium
ATCGTGGCGTGTCCAAACCGGATCATATTGTGCTGGCCGGTGCATTCGGCAGCTATATTAATAAAGAGAGCGCTTTGGTGATGGGGATGGTGCCTGATTGCGCCCTGGACAATGTTAATGCTGTTGGTAACGCGGCTGGCGATGGGGCTAAACTGGCCTTGGTGAGTAAAGCGAAACGAATGGAGGCACAAAAAGTTGCCTTAGATGTGGAGTTTATTGAAACGGCCACCGAGCCCGATTTCCAGGAACGCTTTGCCAATGCCATGGCCTTCCCGCACCGTACACATCAGTTCCCCAGTATCCAGCACATTCTGGATAAAATCTCAAAGAAGTAACGGTTTACAAGGCCAGCTGAATCTATAAGAAAGGTGGGCATATAGTGTTTACCCTGAAAAACGAACAAAAGGTTTGTCAGATTGGGCCGTGGAAAGTGGGTGGGCAACCGGGGGATAATCCTCCGCTCCTTGTAGCCTCCATGTTCCACAAAGGTGACCGCATTCTGGGAAAAAGGAAAGCGGGAGAGTTTGATAAAGATAAGGCAACCACCTATATCAAGCGGCAGGAAGAGCTCTCAGAGCAGACGGGTATTCCGGCAATTACAGCAATGGTGGCAAACTCTGCCGATGAAATGAAGCGTTATGTGGATTTTTTTACCGCGCTCAGCGATAAGCCCTTTGCCATTGATATGTGGATGCAGGATCCCCGTATCGAGGCCGTAAAGTACGTATCCGAACTGGGACTCATGGATCGCCTTGTTTATAACAGCATCACGCCCTGGGATAAGGATATTCCCGGCCAGGTGGAAACGCTGAAGGAACTGGGATTGAAGCACGTAGTGGTGCAGGTTTATGATGATAATGACCCCACACCACAGGGCCGTGTAAATAGCTTTCGCAAGATGATGGAGATGATCGGCGAGGATACTTTTGAAACCATCCTCGTGGATACCTCAGTGATGAACCTTCCCGCAACTTCTTTCTCTTCAGTTGCAAATCGCATGATCAAAGAAGAATTTGGTGTACCCTCCGGTCTTGCTTCTTCCAATGGAACATTTATGTGGAAAGAATCGCGTGAAATGTGGGGAGCCGAAGGTTTTTCAGCAATGAATGTAGCAGGTCAGGCTGCAGCAACCATGTTCTGGTGTGATTTGATCTTTTACGGGCCCCAGGTGATCGCACCACGCATTTTCCCGGCCGTAGTGAGTACTACGCTCATGCTGGCTACCTTTGTTTATAACGAAACAGGCAGATTACCCTCTAACCCCAATCATCCCCTTTACAAGTTTTTTGGTGATTTTGCCGAAAAGCTTAAGTAAGACGAGTCTGATAAAAATTAAGAAGGTGGTGCAGTAGATGGCATTTACGCCAAAAGAACGTATATTAAAACAGCTTGCCGGTGAGGAGATTGACAGGACCCCCTGCTATAGCGGCATGGGTAATGTAACCGTGGCCGGATTGGAGCAGTTAGGTTATAAGTTTGCCATGGTGCACAGTGATGCGGAAATGATGGCCAACCTGGCAGCCACATCCTACAAGCTTTACGGTTATGAGTGTGCGGTCGTCCCCTTTGATTTTTGTGTGGAAGCAGAAGCTTTGGGCTGTGTGATGAACGCGTATGAAAATGTTGAGCACCTGCTCTATCCTACGATTAAGGAAAAATCCATCGACAATGATGAAGAGATGGATACCTTCCCCATTCCGGAAGATCTGGCCAACGCAGGGCGCATTCCCCTAGTTGTGGAGGCGATAAAACGTCTGAAAGGGGAATTGGGAGACGAGGTACCCATAGGTACATACTTAATCGCTCCTTTCACCCTGGGAGGGCAGATTGCCGATTTGGATAAGCTGCTCAAATATGCCTTTAAAAAGCAGGATTTAATCAATGCCATGCTTGACCGCTTGGCTGATGTGTTGATCAGGGTAGCCAAAATATACCAGGATGCGGGAGCCGACTATATAACGGTAAGGGAAATGGGCAGCGGCACGGATCTGCTCAGCCCCCGCCTCTGGAAGTCACTGATCCAGCCTCACCTGATCAAAATCCATGCTGCTTTAAATGAAATGGGTTTTCCCAACATCCTGCATATCTGCGGCGAAACGAACATGATTATTAAAGGCATGAACGAATGCAGCGCCAATGCCATTAGTGTGGAGCTGAAGAATGATGTAGCCAAGACGCGGGAAGATATCGGTCCCGAACCTTTGATTTTTGGTAATATTGACGCTTACAAACTGTTTTGCGTGGATCCGGTGGAAGAAGTTGATAAAGCCGTAATCACAGCCCTGGAGCAGGGTGTTGATGCGATTTGGCCCGGCTGCGATATCTGGCCGGAAGCAAAGGCGGAAAACGTAAAGGCCCATGTGGATGCAACAAAGAAGTATGGCGCGGAGAAGTGGTTCCGCAAGCAATAGTGAATAATTGAAGAAAGTCCTGACCTCCAGGAAATGGAGGTCAGGACTTGTAACAAAATGTCAGAATAAAGGTAATAGTGGCTATAGTTAAGGAGTGATACCCATGGTGGAGCGTGTCTGTATTTTCCCGTGTGGCGGCATTAAGAAAACGGAAGCTACGGTAGCCCGTATTGCCGCCTATATGGTAAATGAAGATCTGCTGCCGCGCCGCACGATGATCCTTTGTGTGCCTGCATATCTGCGGGGTGTGGAGGAAGACCTGGTGATGGTAGAGGATTATCCCACCGTGGTGATTGACTGCCATGCTGAGAACTGCGGCACAAACCTTCTTTACCTTTCCGGCATAACACCGGCAGCCCGCGTATTTATCCCTGATCTGGCGGAGCAGCATGGTCTTGCCTATGGGTCCCAGCGGCGGGAACTGGAACCGGAGGCACAACAATTGGCGGAAATTGTGGCCCGGGAGACGGCCCGTGCTGCCCTTGCCATGTTGGAAAACCCTCTTTACAACTTTGAAAAACAACGGATCAAGACTGATACATGCCTGGCACAAAGGGGCCTGCCGGCTGATCCCTTTGACTACGTGCAGCTTGCACCGGGGCTCTACCGTCCAAGCAACATGCCGGACTTTTTTCCGGAAGGGAGTGATGCCTGATGGAAAAAGTACAAAAGGTTGCAATTTATCCCTGTGGCGGAGTTGGTTTCCCCCTTTCCAGCGTTGCCCGCTATGCCACCTTCATCGTCACTGAGGATCTCCTTCCCGGGGAAACGGAGATCGTGGATGCGGTCAGACTGATCAGTGGTTTCCCTGAGGATGTGGAATTGGTGGAAAACAATCCAACCATAATTATTGACGGTTGTGCCTATCAGTGCGGCTCCAACCTTTTCCGCCTGCTCGGGCTCAAGCCGGCGGCCCGCATCCTGGCCACGGTAATCTCCAAACTTCCCCCCACGTTTGTCTGAGACTGTAAAAAGGAGGAGACAAGTTTGTCTCCTGGCAGAGAGCGCCGTGTTCCCGGTGAATCAGGGAAAAACCTGGCCATGGAAATTGCCACGCAGATTAAAAATATCGCCCTTGTTATGCTTAGTCTTAATTACCCTTATGAAAAGCAACATATAAAAGGTGATACCCTGGCCATTTGTGACTATCTTGATGATATACCGGCGGCAATGGATTATATAACCGTGAAAGAAGGTATCTACCGACCGGCAGACATGCCCAAGCTGACAGGGTTGGAACCGTAGGATTGTGGCCTGATAAGGAGGTGTTATGCGGTGGCTTTACTCTCATCTGATGAATTTTACGGTCAGAGTGTAACGGTGGATGACCGCTATTATTACTATCCCCCCGAGCATCTCTGGGTGGAAGATGGGGGCAACGGCGTTTACCGCTTTGGTTTCACCCATGCGGGTGTGATCCTGGTTAACGGCTTTAAATACATGGATTTTGCCGTTGAACCAGGCGAGACTGTGGATGTGGATGACAGCGTTTTATTTGTTGAGACTTTTAAGGCAATGTTTAACATTACTACACCGATTGGGGGAGAGGTTCTCTCCATCAACGAAAAATTAGCCGGGGAAGGGATAAAAATCCTCGAAGAAAAGTATTTTGAGGAATATATATTTGAGTTGAAATGTGAAGGGACGGATGTAACAGCTGAGCTGCTAAACCCCCAGCAGTATATGGAGGCTTTGCTGCGTGGCGATTCTGATCACTGCGGTGCCGGGGCACGGGTAATGCGCCGAAACAGATAGGAGGGGAAACCATATGGTTCAGCCTGACTGTAAACTGGTAATTGAGGCTTTTGTGAACGATTTTGTGCAGTGAACCCCCTGCGTTTATCTGCTGTTAGCAGTAAAAAATATCCCCAACATACTGGGTGACCTTGCAGATAATGTTGAAATCAAACAATGGGACCTGCGCACACCGGAAGGGATTAGCCGTAACAATGAGTTGGGAATTACCACTTTTCCCACTATTGCAATTGGTGGCGATGTG
>SKTJ01000016.1 GCA_007122565.1 Syntrophomonadaceae bacterium
CAATCTATAATGAAAAGGATAAAGATATACAGGTTAATGATATAGGGAGAACCGTGGGCAAAAAAATATTTTAATATGAAAGGAACGTCAATAATGAAAAACCTTTTGGCAAAAGAATTTATGAGAAGTCCTGTCGTAAGTGTAACGCGTGACACCTATCTCAAAGATATTATTAAACTGCTTGATGATGAAGGATTTAGTGGGTTACCAGTCGTTGACGATGACAATAAAGTTATTGGGATCATCTCCGAAACAGATATCAGGAAGTACACAAGACAAGTGATCGGGCAACCGCTCCGGGATCATGACCTGCTCCTCGAAGATGAAACAAACACCTCCTATATAGGAAGCCAAAGAGGTGTGGATATCATTGAATTCGTTGCAACGGTGACTGCACAGAATCTAATGACAGCAAGCGTTATCGCAGTTACAGAAACGACAAACATTAAAGATATTGTCAAATTAATGGTAAAAAATAAGATAAACAGGATACCTGTAATAGATGAAAAGAATAAACTAAAAGGAATCATCGCAAGACACGACGTTCTTAAAATAATAAACGAATATTTTCAGGAGCAAATATAAGAACAAGGAGGCGTGGGTAATTGGATAAAAAACGAATCCATTTCGGAGGACAATATAAGGTTCTGACAGAGAGAAATATTGAAGATATACATGAAGCATCAGTTCAATTACTGACTGATACAGGATTCGAGGTATCATTGCCCGAAGCGCAGGAGATATTGGAAAATGGGGGAGCAACAGTAAACAGGGAAAACAACAGGGTGTATTTAACGAGGGAAATCATATCTAAATGTGTCAAACAGGCACCGGCAGAATTCACATTCTATGGCAGAGAAGAGAGTAATAACATTGTGCTTGGCGGGAGAAGGGTTCACTTCGGGACAGGGGGCAAGGCCCTTTATATCCTTGATGTCAACAGCGACAGAAGGCCGGCTGAATTAAGGGATATCGTCAATTTGGGAAGATTGACGGACTACCTTGAATACGCAGATTTTTTTATTATACCGGTGCAGCCGCATGACGTAAATATAAACTGTTTAGACGTAATCGAATTCTACCATGCTTTTAAGAGCACGACCAAACCTGTGATGGGTGGAGTTACTGATCTGCAGGGATTAAAAAAAGTAATTGAAATGGCATCTGTCATTGCGGGAAGCAAAGAAGAGCTGCAAAAGAAACCGTTTGTAGGGTTCATCACATCGATCTCAAGCCCTTTAAAGCTGGAGGACGATCGGACAGAAATTTTAATTGAAATTGCACGCAATAATCTTCCTTTAGTAACGTCTACAGCCCCCATCGCAGGGGCGACAGCACCTGTAACGTTGTCCGGTACTTTAGTTTTACAAAATGCGGAGGCCCTGATCGGGGTAGTGCTCAGCCAATTGGTAAATCCCGGTTGTCCCGTCTTATACAGTGCAGTCCCCTGTGTAATGGATATGCGTTCCGGCACATTTTTGATGGGGACCATCGAATCGGGGCTCATGAACGCAGCCATTGCCCAATTGTCACATTATTACAGGATACCCTGCTATACTACGGTCGGGGCGGCAGATTCGAAGTTGCCCGATGCCCAATCGGCTTATGAGAGCGCAACAACGTGTATGTTAACCGCTTTAGCGGGGGGGAATTTTGTGCACCAGGCTTTTGGGTTCCTCGAAGGGGCTTTAACCATTTCTTACGGAAAATATATCATCGACAACGATATCATCGGCAGTTGTATGAGAACTTTGAGAGGGATCGAAGTGAACGACGAAACAATGGCCCTTGATGTAATAGCAAAGGTAGGGCCGGGTGGGGACTTTTTGTCAGAAGAACACACGGTTAAATATATGCGATCTGAAAGATTCAGGCCTGTTACAACTAATGCTTTCAGTTATGAGAAATGGATAAAATCTGGAAAGCAGAGCACATGGGGAAAATCAGAAGAAATCGCAGCAAAGATCCTGGATGAAAAACCAAAGATTCTTTTGCCAACAGAAATTGATGCGATCATATGTTCAAGATTCCCTGAAATCAAGGCGCTGGAAATTTCAGCCTAGTTGTTTACCCTGCACTGTAGTGTGCCGGAGAGGGGGGTGTACTAAAGTTCGTTTTGGACTTTAGGACGCCCCCTTTTTTCGTTAGCTGCCTGGCGTGGAGGTGGAAAAAATTAGGGAGGGAAGGAAATGTAATAAATATATAGAAGAATTAAAAGCTATAATCTTTGCTTTAGGTGGATATATGCGAAAGGACCCTGCTTATGTTTGAAAAACCACAGGACACTTTTTTGTCTTGGAAGACTATCTTAAGAGACAGTGAACGGAACGTACTTAGTAACGCATTTGTTGCTTATCTTTTTATGCTTACAGGCCCCATGGCTATTTTATTAGGCGCGGCCCAGGCCGGTGGTCTTACTGAGGGGGAAATGATTTCCTGGCTGTTTGCCGGTATTGGGTTGGGGGGGGTATTTACGATAGTCCTGTCCCTTTTGTACCGGCAACCCATCTCAATTGCCTGGTCCCTGCCTGCGGCAGCAATTGTTGGGGCTTCGCTGCAACATTTAAGTTTTCCGGAGGTTGTTGGTGCTTACGTGGTGACCGGAGTTGTGATCACGGTAATCAGCCTCACCGGGGTTGCCAAAAAAGGTATGCAGCTAATTCCAGTTCCCATAATCATGGGCATGGTCGCCGGAGTTTTTTTACCTTTTTGTTTAAAGCTAATTACCACGTTTGCTATTGACCCCTGGCTGGCTGCAATCACGATCGGCTCTTTTTTTATAATTTCTTCAAGTAGAAAGTATGCCGGGGTTCTGCCACCTGTGCTTGTGGCTGCCCTAGCCGGGGTTCTGCTGATTGGTTTACGGCAGGATTTCAGTACGGCCCCACTGGAATTTTCTATTGTTCAGCCTGTTATTTATTTACCTGTTTTTAATATGAAAGCCATGCTTGAACTGGTGGTTCCCCTGACTATTTCTGTGATTGGCATTCACAATACCCAGGGAATCGCCATTTTGAAAAAGGAGGGGTATGATCCTCCTGTAAATATTATGACTCTAACCTGTGGTTTAGGATCTGTCGCCATGGGGTTATTGGGCAGCGTGCCCACTTGTATAACGGGGCCGGCAACTGCAATTTTGAATTCTTCTGGGAAAAAGGAATCGAGGTACGTTGGCAGCCTATGCCTGGGAACCATTATGATTATATTTGCCCTGTTTGCTCCGGTTGCGATCGGATTAGCGCTCATGGCACCGGCTAATCTTATTGCTCTTTTGGGTGGGTTGGCATTGCTGCGTGTTCTTCAGGACGCTTTTCAAAATGCTTTTGCAAACAGATTTACTTTAGGTGCCCTGATGGCATTTATGGTGACTGTATCAAACGTAACTTTTTTTAATATCGGGTCTGCCTTTTGGGGGTTGGTTGGAGGCTGTATTCTTTCTTTGATTATGGAAAGACAGGATTTTAAATATGTTTTGCTTAAGTATGAAGAGATGAATTCTAATAGTTTGGAAGCATAAGGGGAGGAATATTATGACATTACATCCTCAGGCACAGGCATTTCTTGACTATTTGCAGTCGCTGGGCAGTGTCCCAATCCACACGTTATCCCCTCAAAAAAATCGAATTGGCATGAAACGTCTCACTGAAAAAACGTCTATCCATCCGCAAGCGGTGGCAAACATTGAAGATCGTATGATCCCGGTTTATGATGGAGCAATCAAACTGCGCATTTATACCCCTGAAGGTAAAGGGCCGTTCCCCATCCTGGTCTATTTCCACGGTGGGGGCTGGGTTATGGGTGATCTTGAGGGCGCTGACGGGCCGCTGCGTGCTCTTACTAATGGGGCTCAGGCTGTAGTGGTGTCTGTGGATTATCGCCTGGCGCCTGAGTATAAATTCCCCACTGCGGTGAATGATTGCTACCTGGCGACAAAGTGGGTGTGGGAGAATGCTCCTTTGTTGGGGGGCGACGTTGGCCGGGTTGCAGTTGGTGGTGAAAGTGCCGGGGGCAATCTCGCGGCGGTAGTGTCTATAATGGCCCGAGACCGGGGTTGTCCTTCTTTGTGTTTGCAGGTTTTAATTTACCCCATAACAGATATTTCCCGGGAATATCCATCGCAAAGCAAGTTTGACGGTTACTTTCTAACCGGGGAAGATATACGCTACTTTGAAAAGCTTTACCTACGGACGGACGCAGACAGGCATAACATTCAGGTCTCACCTCTGCTGGCCGAAAGCCTGAGCAATTTACCACCGGCCCTGGTGGTCACTGCAGGATATGACCCCTTGCATGATCAAGGGGAGGCCTATGCTAAGCGGTTAAAAGAAGCGGGCGTGGATGTAACATATTATTGTTATGAAGATATGATTCATGGATTC
>SKTJ01000292.1 GCA_007122565.1 Syntrophomonadaceae bacterium
CTGCGGGAATTGAAATTGAAGCTGTTCTATATACTGATACTTTCCTGGCAGCACCGGGGAACAAAGAATTGTTAGCGGGTGCGGGGGGAGCATATAAATACTTAGTCAGTGAAAGCATATTTAATTCCATAGCCCAGACGGAAAGCCCCCAGGGAGTAGGTGTGATTGCACGAATCCCCTCCTACACCAGCGAATTCTTGTGGAATAGTGATGCTCCATTTTTGCTGGTGCTCGATCGTATTCAGGATCCGGGTAACCTTGGCACAATTATACGTACCGCTGCAGCTGCGGCGGTGGATGGAGTGTTACTCCTTTCCGGAACGTCCGATCCCACCAACCCAAAGGCGCTACGGGCCGGTATGGGTGGTATATTTTATCTGCCCGTAATTCATGAAACGGAGTTGCCCCATTGGCCTAAGCTCTTTGCCCAGCGGGGTATACAGATTATTGCTGCAGATCCACAGGGCGATGTTCCCTATAATGAGTTGAATTTTAGTGGACCATCGGCCCTGATAGTCGGTAATGAAAGCAGGGGAGTAAGCAGGCCACTGCTGGAAATGGCTGATGTTCGGGCTTTTATCCCGCTACAGGGAGAAATATCCTCCCTTAATGCGGCGGTAGCAGCGGCTCTTTTTATTTTTGAAAGGCAACGGAAAACTGTAATCCTTAATTAGTTTTTTAAAAGCCCTGCTAATTAATTGTTTTTTAAATAACGTTATGCTATAATTACCCTGGTTCCTGAAAAATTACAAGAGAGGGGTCATGCAATGTTGACCGCTGAATTTTTCTGGAAGCTGTTTGAAAGTACAGGGTCAGTTGCTGCTTATTTGTTGTATAAACGTTTTCTTTCTCATTAACATTTCACAAACAATTATAAAAGGTAATGCGATGAAGGGGAAGAGTAAATCAGTATTTGTCAGGACAGAGAGGAAGGTTCCGGCTGCAAGCCTTCCAAGTTAGCTGGTTGAAGTTCACCCCGGAGTTAGCGGTTGAAAGACGAGTCATAGTAGACCGTGTCGGTTCGCACCGTTATCGCCATAAGAGAACTCTAGTACAGGGGTTAATTTTGGGTGGTACCGCGGAAAACTTTCGTCCCGGAAAAGGGCGAAAGTTTTTTAGTTCATTATAAAGTGCAAACAAAGAGGAATGGTGGACATACTCTTGGCAAAGCAGCGGAGGGAGTTGCCCCCCCAAACAATCTCCTCAAGAATAGTGAAAGAGGGTGTTCAGGCGTTGCGCGATGAGCTTGAAAGGTTGAGAGATGAGTTTAACCAAAAAGTTGCCGCATCAAAAGAACTGGAAGAATTGGAGAAGTTGCGCGTACAGTTTCTTGGGAAAAAGGGTGAGATCACCATGCTCATGCGCAGCATGAATGATCTCTCTGCCGCGGAAAAGCCACTCATGGGGAAGCTGCTAAATGAGTTAAAGCAGGCGGCCGCCCGTGAAATTGAAAAAAAGAAAGTCGAACTAAATGAACAATTCCAGCTGCGGGAGCAGGAGGCACAGCGCATTGATGTTACGCTACCGGGGAGAAACTTTAACACCGGACGGAAACATCCGATTACGCTGGTCCTGGAAGAGATCGAGGATATCTTTACCTCCATGGGTTTTCAAATCGGGGAGGGCCCCGATGTGGAGTTGGATTACTACAATTTTGAAGCACTGAATTTGCCGCAGGAGCACCCGGCAAGGGATATGCAGGATTCTTTTTATATCGATAAAGAAATCCTACTGCGCACCCATACTTCCCCTGTGCAGGTGCGCACCATGCAAAAGATGGCACCGGAACTACCCGTACGTATTATTGCGCCGGGCAAGGTTTACCGCCGCGATGATGATATAACCCATTCACCCATGTTTCTTCAGGTGGAGGGACTGGTGGTGGACCGGGATATTTCCATGGCCGATCTTAAAGGAACACTGCTCCTCTTTGCCAGGGAGATGTTCGGTGAGGGTCGGGAAATACGATTGCGGCCCAGCTTTTTCCCTTTTACGGAACCAAGCGCAGAGGTGGATATATCCTGTATTATCTGCAATGGCCGGGGATGCCGTACCTGCGGGGAAACGGGATGGTTGGAAATTCTTGGTGCGGGGTTGGTGCATCCGCGCGTGCTGGAGAATTGCGGCTATGACCCGGAGGAAGTGAGCGGTTTTGCTTTCGGCATGGGCGTGGAGCGAATTGCCATGCTCAAATACGGCATCGATGATATCAGGTTGTTCTATGTAAATGACCTGCGCATGCTAAGGCAGTAAGTAACAAGTAACAAGAAGCAAGAAGCAACAAGCAGGATAAGAAACAGGAACAGGAAGCAGGAGGCAAGTCTCTTAATCTTTTGACTTTCGATTCTTGACTTTTGACATTTGACTTTCGACAGTATTATTTGGGAGGTTGGATTATTGAAAGTACCATATAATTGGCTGCGTGAATATGTGGAGATCCCCTTCACACCGGAAGAGTTGGCGGATCGTCTTACTATGGCAGGGATTGAAGTGGGGACAGTGAGCACTTTTGCCCCCTTGGGGGATATGTTTATTGCCGCGCGGATTGAGAAATTATCCGCTCATCCCCAGGCTGGGGGACTGCAGCTTGTGGATGTGTTTACGGGCAGTTTAACTATGCAGATAGTTTGCGGAGCCTGGAATATAAAAGTGGGTAATATGGTTCCCCTGGCCCTTCCCGGTGCTGTTTTGCCCGGAGGACAGGAGATCAGGGAAGCGGATGTCAAAGGGATCCTGTCCACGGGGATGCTCTGTTCTGCCCCAGAATTAGGACTGGAGCTTGCCCGGGATGAAGAGGAAGAGGGAATTCTCATCCTGGAAAATGACAGCCCGCCGGGAGAGAAACTGGTGGATCTGCTATTTGTGAATGAACCTGTCCTTGAACTGGAATTAACACCTAACCGTGGAGATTGCCTGAGCATGTTGGGAGTAGCACGGGAGGTGGCTGCCCTCACCGGTGGCAGGGTAAACATCCCTGCAGTTTCCATCAAAGAAAAGGGCCGGCCTATCAATGATATGGTAGCCTTGGAACTGCGTGAACCTGAACTTTGTCATCGTTATATGGCTCGTATGATGGAGGGGTTCAGCATTGCTCCTTCTCCTTTGAATCTGCAGCTAAGGTTACTGGCGGCGGGGATACGGGCTATTTATAATTTGGTGGATGTTACAAATTATGTAATGTGGGAAACAGGTTTTCCCATGCACGCATTTGATTACGATCGTATTGAGGGGAAGAAAATTGTTGTGCGCCGGGCAAATAAAGGGGAAACATTGATCACGCTTGACGGTGTAAACAGGATTTTAGAGCCGGAGATGCTGGTAATCGCCGATGCATACAAACCGGTTGGTATGGCCGGTGTGATGGGAGGCGAGAACACGGAAATAACCGGGAAAACGGAACGACTTTTCCTGGAGGCCGCTTGTTTCAATCCATTTAACAACCGGCGCACTTCCCGTAAACTCAACCTTCCTTCTGAGGCCTCGCTGCGCTATGAAAAAGGGGTGGATCCGGAAATGGCCGAATTTGCTCAGGACCGGGCTGTTTCCCTGATGCAGCAAACAGCCGGTGGCGTAATCTGCCGCGGGCTGCTGGATGTTTATCCCCGTCCGTATAGCCGGCCGCGCCTTATATTACGCTTTGCCAGGGTGGAAGCAATGCTCGGTTATGCCGTGGCAGTGAACGAGATGGAGCAAATATTGGTAAGCCTGGGGATGGATATACTGGAAAAGGCAGACGTAGCGAGGGGTGAAATGGTGGTCGGCGTGCCGTCTTTTCGTCCCGATATTAAAGGAGAAATTGACCTAATTGAGGAGATTGCCCGAATTAAAGGTTATGATAAGATTCCGAGCACACTGCCAAAGGGAGTAATTACTTCCGGAAGGTTGTCTCCGCAAAGACGCATTCTCGCTCAGATCAAAGAAATTCTCACAGCCTGCGGGTTGTATGAGGTTATTACTTTCTCTTTTATGCATCCCCGCAATCTTGAGGATCTGGGGCTGCCCCCCGATGATTGGCGCCGCGCCACAGTAAAACTGCAAAACCCCCTCACGGAAGATCAGGGGATCCTGCGCACGACATTACTACCCAACCTCCTGCGGTTGATGCAATATAACTTCAACCGCCAAGTTGAAGATCAGTTTGTCTTTGAACTGGGAAAGGCATATTACCCTGTAGCAACGGGTCAGGAGGGTGAGCAAAAGCTACCCTGGGAACCGCTGACACTCTCTATTGCCCTTAGCGGAAAAACAGGACAAAGCTGGCAGGGTGGAGCGCAGGATATTGATTTTTACACACTTAAAGGCCTGCTGGAAACCCTGCTGCAAAGCCTTGGAATTGGGGATTACCGCTGGGAAAAAGCTGCGGTGCCCTTTTTACATCCCCACCAGGCCGTAAACCTTGTGCTTGACGGAAAAGCGATCGGCTGTATGGGTACATTGCATAACCCGGTTCAGGATAAGTTTTCGCTGCGGCAGAAAGTTTTCGTGGCGGAATTGAATGTTGAATCAATGCTATCACTGGCAGATCTGGTGCCCCACTACAAGCAATTGCCCCGTTATCCTGCAGTCTGGCGGGATATTGCGTTCATCGTTCCGGTAAAGACCAGTGCCGAATCCCTTATGCAGGAAATCGAAACAATGGGAGGGCCCCTGCTGGAGAACATAAATCTTTTCGATGTTTACAAAGGTAATCAGGTGCCTGCGGGACATGTGAGCCTGGCTTTTGCACTTACCTTCCGCCACCCTGAACGGACCCTCAAGGACGAGGAAGTAGATATCCTGATGCAGACACTGGAACTTACCATGGCAAAAAAATACGGGGCAGAGCTGCGGAAGGTCTAGAAGGAAAGTTCAGGAATCAGAATTTAATGCAGACAAAGGAAATACAGCATATTTAGCGAATTTAATAATGTATATTATCTATGTGTGAGGAGGGATCCTGTTTGCAGTGTGTGTTTCAGCGTAACTGGCACTTATCATTACGTTTGGAAAATGAGTTTCTGCTGGCCGATGCCACCTATTGCGGAACCGACGGTGAGTATAGTGCAAGGCTGCAGGTTAACCCCAACACTTTTATCGTGCTGGGGGCGCAATGGGAGGTTTACCGTACTGCTACAGGAGCGATCAATAAGATCGTAGATTTGCCCCAAATGCAGGGCCTTGAGGCATACTTTAATAGCGGACGGGCCCTTCGGGAAGCTCTTGCTTCCCTTGAGGACAGTTTTGCTGCGCCACTCTTTGCCGATGCAGTGCGGGCTGTCATTCAATCGGAGACTTTTTTATACCGGGAACGGGGTTATAGCTCTACCGATAATTATCAGGAATACTGGGATAATAGCTTTCGTAATACATGCCGCTACTACAGCAATCTAGACCGTGTACAGTGTCAGTGGTATGAACATGTGGGGAGTGACTATCGGCCCGGGAACGTGTTCAACCGAATGAAAAGTCAGTTCCTCTATCGTACAGAGGCGGGATACCGTCTGGTGGGACATCTAAACGATTCGTTTCATGGGGTTGCTTCTGAACTGGAACTTGCTAAAGATGGGAGCACGGTGCTAAAAGCACGTGGCGATCTACTAAGAGCGCCGGATATTGTTTGTCACGAATCAGTCCGTTACATGGACAAATTGGAAGGGAAGCTCCTTGGCGGGCTAAAAAAGAGGAATATCACTGAACTGCTTGGTAGTAGTGAAGGATGTGTCCACCTCTTCGAAATTGTATCTGATGGAATGGAAACGGTGGTTCTGTATAAAAAAACTGAAGAAAAGAAGATGTAGGAAATTTAATGTAGGGTCGGCTGCCCACAGCCGTCCGCCGGAAAATCCTTCAAGTTCAGTATTCAAAGATTAATCAGTAAATACAACAGTAGGTGAGTTCAATGAACTGGCTCGATTACATTCTTATATTTATCCTGATATACTACCTGTACAATGGATTACGACAGGGCTTGGTCAAGCAGGTAGTGGGGTTAGCCGGCTTTTTTATTGCATTTTATTGTTCCCTGCGCTGGAGCGGCGTTTTACGTTCTTTTATGGACAGGCATCTTAAGTTGGATGAGGTTTTTGTTTTTTTGGGACAGGAAAGTGAATCGTCCCTGTGGTTGGTGGATGTAATTATAAATATAATCGCATTTTTAATGATTTTATTGGTCATTTCACTAATATTGTCTGTGGTTATTCAGCGGTTGCGTATTATCAATAAGATACCCCTGGTGGGGCCGCTTAACGCTATCAGCGGTGCGGTTGTGGGTGCCCTGAAAGGTATACTGGTCATATTTATCTTTGTTGCTGTCATTTCCCTGCTGGAAACTAATTTTTGGCAGGACAGTATGCAAGCTTCAGCCGTGGTGGATCTTTCCCGTCATTATATGGGCTTGCTGTTTTATTTTATTATGGGCATGGTAGTAGACAACTTAATTTTATATATGTAAGGATTTGAGCAATAAGGATGGATTATGAGCCCCTTTGCCGGGAACTTTATGAAGATGACACCTTAACCCTCGCCCGTTTTTTACTGGGAAAAGTGCTTGTTCATTATTCGCCGGAGGGTCTTACCGCCGGTATGATAGTGGAAACGGAAGCGTATCGGCAAGGTGACCCGGCATGCCATGCCTCACGGGGAATGACGCAGCGTAATGCTATGATGTTTGGCCCGGCGGGTAATGCATATGTTTACCTGGTTTATGGCATTTACTGCTGTTTTAACGTAGTGGGAGGGAAAGAGGGAGTAGGAGAGGCTGTGCTCATCCGCGCTCTTGAACCCCTGGTGGGACTGGACCTGTTATACAAACGGCGGGCGAAGGCGCGTAAAGTGACCGACCTGATGAGTGGGCCCGGCAAACTGTGTGCAGCTATGGCTATCAGCAGGGAACATAACGGCCTTGCGCTTTTGGAAAAACCTCTGTTTATTGCTACAGGGAATGCTGTGGATGATAATGATATTGCCTGTGCTCCCCGCATCGGAATTTCTCAGGCTAGAGATAAAGAGTGGAGGTATTACCTTAAAGGAAACGCGAATGTATCATGCATTGTCAAGTGATGAGGTGTTATAAATGAAAAAAGTGATGCACCTCCTGGAATTTGAGCAGATACTAAAACAGCTTCAGGATTACACGCGAACCGTTCCCGGACGGCAAAAAGCGGCTGCCCTGTACCCTTTATTTCAGCTGGAAAAGGTTAAGAATTTACAACGGGAAACAACGGAGGCCGTGTCCTTAATTCTTCAGAATTTGATTGGCTTTGCCCCCTGCCCCAATGATCTTTCACCTTCACTGCAACGGGCCGCAAAAAGTGGTACGCTTACCGGGGTGGAACTTGCGGCGCTGTGCGATTTTTTGAAGAAAGCCGCATCCCTCCAGGCTTCATTTTTGCGCCAGGAGATGATCCGGGAAAAGGCTCCGGTTCTGAGCTCTATCATCGCAGAGATTCAAGCCCTTCCAATGGTAGTTTCCCATATTGATCGCTGCCTGGACCAGAGGGGGGAGTTTAGGGAAGATGCTTCTCCCCTCCTGAAATCACTGCACCGGGAAGAGAAAGGGCTGCAGGAAAAAATCAGGAACAGTTTGGAAGGGTACCGTCGTAATTCCCAGACTCAGAAATACCTTCAGGAAAGCATTATTACCATGCGACAGAACCGGTATGTTCTTCCTGTCAAGCATCAATACCGTCAGCAGATTCCCGGCATTGTGCATGATCAATCTGCCAGTGGCCAAACCCTTTTTATCGAACCACTGCCTGTTATGGAGCTGAATAACCGCCTGCTGGACACCAGGGCTAAGCTGGAAAAGGAACAGGAAAGAATGCTGCGTGAATTAAGCTCTCTGATTGAGGAAAATGAAGGGGATATCGCTTACAATTATGAACGTTATGGTGAGGTTGATCTGATTCTGGCACGGGGGAAGTTAAGTCTGCACTACGAAGGTAACGAACCCGATCTGAATGAACGGGGCGTGATTAACATCAGGGGAGGGCGCCATCCCTTTATAGCTCCGGGGGAGGCTGTTCCGGTTGACTTGTTCATGGGTAGTAGTTTTAACATCCTGATCGTTACAGGCCCCAACACGGGAGGCAAGACGGTTACACTCAAAATGACGGGATTATTTGTCCTCATGGCACAGTGCGGTCTGCATCTTCCGGCGCGCCCCGGCAGCGGAATTTCTCTTTTTAACGACATCTGGGCTGATATTGGTGATGAACAGAATATTACCCAGTCCCTGAGCACTTTTTCCGGACATATGGGTAATATTATTGAGATTATCAAGCATGCTACCCACCGCTCCCTGGTACTCCTTGATGAATTGGGGGCAGGCACAGATCCCTCCGAAGGATCAGCTCTGGCTATGGCTGTGCTGGAAGAGCTTAACCGACGCGGTACCCGGACAGTGGCTACCACTCATATAAATGAATTAAAAGTTTTTGCCCATCTGCAACCGGGGATGGAGAATGCCTCCATGGAGTTTGACGCTGAAACGCTGCAACCCACTTTTCGCCTGCTGATCGGTGTGCCGGGGCAGAGTAATGCGCTCAACGTGGCTGCCAAACTGGGAATGCCCGTGGATGTACTGAATAGAGCCTGTTCCTATATCAGCAAGGAACTGCTTAATTTGGATGAGGCAGTTTCTGACCTGCTGGCGGAGCGGCAGAAACTTTCCCGGGAGACAGAGAAAATGGGAGAGATAAAAGATGAGCTTGCCCTGCGGCTTGACGAAGTAACGGATCAGCTGTCTGCGTTGGAGCAACGAAAAAAAGAAGTGCTTGCACAGGCACGGCAAGAAGCAGGAGAATTGCTGAGAACCACAAAACGCCAAACAAATGAGATTATTAAGAAGCTCAACGCTGCCGAGCGGGAAGCAAATATCAATAAGGGTGTAAGTCTGGCTGAAGAAGCGCGCCGGCAGATCGGTGAAATTTCACCAAAGCCAGGTGATGCTGCACTCTCATGGAATAGGGATAAAGGTGTAAAGCTGGAGCAAGTCAGCTTTGATCAAATCAACCCGGGGCAGCCCATATATGTACGCAGCCTGGGCGCCGCCGGGGAAGTAAGCCGGGTAGTATCTGTCGACGAGATTCAGGTCAGTGTGGGCTCTCTTAAGGTTTGGACAGGATTAAACGATCTGGGCCGCATAAAAGGGCCAATTGGCACAAAACCAGGAGCCAATAAAAGAGAAAAGAGATCAGACCATACACTGATGTGGGAGAAAACGGCTGCAGTTAACCCTGAAATAGACTTGCGGGGATTGAATCTTGAGGAAGCGGTTTTTAAAGTGGAAAAACATCTGGATGATTCCATCCTGGCAGGACTTGAGCAACTTATAATCATACACGGTAAAGGAACGGGCCGGCTGCGTGAGGGATTACATCGCTATCTCCAGGACAAACAAAACATCAAAAGCTTCCGCTCCGGCGGAGAAGGAGAAGGGGGCAGCGGCGTAACAGTAGTCCAACTGTAGCCAGTAGTGTATTCTTGTTAATCAGCAGTTCGCCTGGCCTCAGAGATATTATCGTCTTCCCCGTCCTTGCCCAGGGTGATCATCCTCGTCTTCCCCGTTATCTGTATCGTCCGACGGCGGTCCTATTTGGTCATTGTCTTCTTCATCCCCTTCTCCCGGTCTCTGGGGTTCTTCTGTGTCTGCAGGGATGAAGACAGACTTTTCAGTGGGCAGCGATCTTACTCCTTCTTCATTCACTGCTACTATCGTATAGACATATATGGTGTCACTTTCAATTTGCTGGTCTACAAACTGGTTAATAGAACCAGGTATTTGCTGAAGAAGCAGAGGTTCTTCCATATCTTCACTTCTTCTGAAGATAAGATATTCTTTAATGTTTTCCTGCCATTCCCACCAGAGATTAACGCGACGTGGGTTTTCCAGCAGATAAAGATTCAATCCCATTGGTGGGGGAGCCGGCTCACTATGCAAGTCGCAGTAATCCTCCGGAGGTAATAATGCAGCATCTTCCGGAACCCTCCCCACTGCGCCCCGCCAGCGTTCATCAGTCTTTTCAAATTCAGGCCGCAGCAGAAATACTCCCGTTGTTATTTGATAATCAGGACAGTACTCACTAGGCAGTAGTCCGCTGGCGCTGCAGATCTCTATTTCTATGTGTAGATCACATTTTTCCTGAGGAACCATGGCCGTGGGAAAGAGCTCGCTGACGATACTTTCCGGCGGACAATAGTCGCCGGGTCGAAGCCCGGATTTATTGCAAATGGAGATGGGGCCACTGATTCCAGGCGGCCTGATAAAATCAAGGGGTTCCCTGCCTTCCAATAATTGGGATAGTATTTCGTTCATAAATGGCACGGTGGTGCTACTTCCCCCGCTAATACGGCCAAGGATGGGGATATCATGCCCCAGCCATACTGAAACAACAAGGTCGGGTGTGTAGGCGTTCAGGTAAGCATCACGGTTGTCACTGGTGGTTCCTGTTTTTGCAGCAACAGGACGACCGATACGCAGACGGGAAGCAGTTCCCCGACGTACCACATCTTTAAGAATATCCGTTATCAGATAGGCCGTTTGAGATGAGAGTACGGATATGGGTTCGCTACGATGCTCATAAATCAAATGGCCATTCCTATCCTCAATCTTTTTTACTGTGTGAAAGTTAACTTTGATCCCCTGATTGGCCAGCGTGGCATAGGCCTGGGTCATATCAAAGACGGTGACACCGTGTGTCATCCCGCCAAGCGTTGTGGCCAGGTTGTAGTCATCGCTGTGTATAGTGGTCAGGCCCATTCTTTTAGCATATTCAAGGCCGATTGTAGGTGTCAGGTTGGCGAAGGTTTTCACCGCCGGCACGTTTAGGGAGCGGACCAGTGATTCCCGTACCGTTACCAGTCCGCGGAATGTGCGGTCAAAATTTTCCGGTGCCCAGGTGCCGCGAATGAAAGGCGCATCATCGATTATAGAACCGGGCGTGATCATGTTTTCTTCAAGTGCCGGAGCGTACGTCACGATCGGTTTGATCGCTGAACCGGGCTGCCTGGCACTCGCGTAGCGTAAGGTCTGGTTGTCTTCACTGTAGTCCCTTCCTCCCACCAGAGCATATACTTCACCTGTTACCGGATCCGCCACCACGGCGGCACCCTGTGGTTGAAATATGCCATCTTCTTTCATTACTTCTTCCGGGTAATTGTCATAATCATCCTCAGCAAGCAGCTCTCTCATCTTCTGCATATCTACCCTTAGGTTCTGCGGATAAAGTTCCTCATCGCTGATTACAGTTTGGGTGATATCCTGGGCCTGCGTGTCAAGGGTGGTATAGACTTTTAGTCCCCGATTGTAAATAGCTTCATAAGCTTCCTCACGGGTCTCGAACTGGGGCAGATCCAACAAGATTTCAATTAGCTCCCGGTGTAGCACATAATCGATGAAATAAGGATAAGGATACTCCCGGGAGGGCGGGGTGGCCAGGACAATTTCCTGCTCCCTTGCTTCAAGTAGCTGACGGCGTGAAATGAATTCAAGTTCATACATTTTTTGCAAAACCAAACCCTGCCGCTGCAACGCTGCCTCAAGATTATTATATGGGGAGTAATAGCTCGGAGCACGGGGGATGCTGGCCAGTAATGCCGCTTCTGCGATAGTGAGTTCACCCGTAACCTTTTGGAAATATGTGTTTGCTGCTACCTCAATTCCGTAAGCCCCATGGGCAAAAGGAATCTGGTTTAGATAAAACTCCAGGATCTCATCTTTGGAATAGCTGCGCTCCATCATAATAGCGAGATAAGCTTCCTGCGCTTTCCGTTCGTAGGTTTTTTCAGGGGTGAGAAAAGCGGTTTTGATCAATTGTTGTGTTATCGTGCTGCCTCCTTGCTCTGTAAAACGACGCTGGCGCAGGTTGATCATAAAAGCACGGGCGATGCCAATGGGGTCCACCCCCATATGCTCATAAAAACGTTCGTCCTCAATGGCAATGAAAGCATTTTGTACATGCTGTGGTATTCTATCCAGTGAGATCTGAATACGGTTTTGATCATAATAAAGAGCAGTAAGTTCGTTTCCATCCCGATCGTATATGTAAGAAGTAACAGGAGGTGTGAGATTACCGGGGTTAAAATCCGGAACATCCTGAACATAAGAATATACGAGGGTCAGGCCTCCGATACCAATCAGCAATATGAGGACAGTAAGCAGTAGAACAATTGCCTTCAGCCCTTTTAACCAGCCTCTCTTATTCTTTCTTTTAGGCGGCCTGTCCTTACTATTGGAACGGGTATTTCCTGTACCTTTGCTTCTGCTTTCTTGCTTTCTGTTGGACGTTTTTCTATCGGGCATGTGAGCCCCCCCTAACAGCAAGTATTATAACATAATTGAGTGTATTTAGAAATCCATGGACCTGTTAAATTATCATAAGAATACGGCCAAAAACCTTGCTCATCCCCGTTAAATCATGTATAATTTCCGTGCAATGTCTGAATTCAGGATATTAAAGCATAATATGTTCTAAGGAGTTGCTTTTTATGGATATACTTGATGATTTACTTTTTCGCGGTCTGCTCTACCAGGTAACAGAAGAAAATGAACTGGCCAGTAGGCTGAAATCCGGCCCCATCACCCTCTACATAGGATTTGACCCTACAGCAGACAGTCTGCATGTGGGCAGCCTGCTGCCCATCTTGGGCCTGCGACGTTTTCAAATAGCAGGGCACAGACCCATCCCCCTGGTTGGAGGTGGAACCGGTTTAATCGGTGATCCCAGTGGGAAAACTTCAGAACGGGCGTTAAACCCGGTGGAATTAATCAATAACTGGACGGATAAAATCCGGTTGCAACTGGAGCGGTTTCTCGACTTTGACACGAAGAGCAACCCGGCGCAAATGGCCAATAACTATGAGTGGTTGGGCGATGTGGCCCTGATCAATTTTTTGCGTGATACCGGCAAGTATTTTTCCATCAACACTATGCTTGCCAAGGACGCTGTAAAATCCCGTCTGGATACCGGAATATCCTTTACGGAATTCAGTTATATGGTTTTGCAGTCTTATGATTTTCTAAAGTTAAACGAAAAGTACAACTGCGAAATGCAGGCCGGCGGAAGCGATCAGTGGGGTAATATTGTTTCCGGTATAGATCTGATCCGAAAAGTGAGTAATAAAAAGGCGTATGGCCTTACTTTTCCCCTGGTGGCTAAAGAAGACGGTACTAAATTCGGCAAGACGGAGTCAGGGACAATCTGGCTTGACCGGGATAAGACATCCCCGTACCAGTTTTATCAGTTCTGGATTAATGCTGACGATGGAGATGTGATTAAATATATTAAGTACTTTACATTTTTACCCCATGCAGAGATCATGGAACTGGAGGAAGAGGTACGCAATAACCCGGGTAAACGCGAGGCTCAGCGTGTACTGGCAAAAGAGGTCACGGCGCTGGTGCACGGCCCGGAAGCGCAGTTAATAGCAGAGAAGATATCACGGGCTCTCTTCTACGGAAACATAAAAGAGCTGGCAGAGGACGAACTGGAGGAAGCGCTGAAAGATGTTCCTTCCGTTGAGGTGCGGGATCAAGAGGCGTTAAATATTGTGGATTTGTTGTTACTATGCGGTGCCGCTCCTTCAAAGAGGCAGGCCAGGCAGGATATTCGCAGCGGGGCAATTTATATCAACGATCAGTGCGTGAAAGACGAACAAACTGTTCTGCCTGCTACGGAACGACTATGGACGAAATATTTGGTCGTGCGCCGCGGCAAAAAAAATTATTTCCTTATGAAGTGGTTCTAGGTCTTCCAAAATGCAGGGGATGTCTGAATGAAAAGCTTCCCACCTTCATAGATATTAGGAGGGAGGCTTTTTTATGTTTACCTGGCATAAAAAAATGAAACGCTACTGCAAGCGCCGTTTACTTAACCACGGTGCAATTTCATTTATTGTCCTTTGCCTGCTTCTATTCTTCCTTATCGAAGGTGTATTACTGCTGGAAAGGCGGTTGCGCCCGGCTATTTTATCCTTTGCGGAAGTAAAAGCGGATATGTTGGCCACCGACGCGGTTAATAGAGCGATTATGGAGAAAGTGGCAAGAGGTATATTTTACCAGGATCTGATTGCAATCAGACAGGATGAAGAAGGTAGAATAATTATGGCGCAGCTTAACACAATGGAAATTAATCGTTTAATGGCAGAGACAACGATGGCCACACAGGAGGCTCTTTCGGAGATAAGTGTTAAGGAGATGAGGATTCCGCTGGGGGAGATACTTAACAATTACCTCCTTGCCACGTACGGTCCCCGTATTCCCATGCGTCTTATTCCGGTGGGCCGGGTTAACACAATGCTGGATGATTCTTTTACTGCGGCAGGAATCAACCAGGTACGACACCGTATTTACCTGGATGTGGTCTCCGAGGTGCGGATTATTATTCCCTTTACCGCCATCGAAGTAGAAGTTCATACAACTGTGCCGTTAGCCGATACCATTTATCCTGGAGAGGTACCGGAGAGCGTGATCAACCTGGATATCGGTTCTCTAAATCTGCAACATTTAATAGAACAGATTAAATAAATAATAAGTATAAGTGAGATAATATCAGTTAATAACATGATATTCATCATTAACTATATCAGAGCACTTTTTAAGATGGCTCAGGGGCTTTGAAACTTCGATGATAGGGTGCTATAGTATTGAATTGTGGCGCAAGGATAAAAAAAGATATCGTAAATAATGTCGTAATAAATCTACAAAGTAAGTCGAAAATAACTTGACATTGAAAAACAGATATGGTATTATTAAACTTGCGTCCGAAAGACCTTTGGGTCTGAAAGACATCCGCAACTGTTCTTTGAAAACTAAACGAGATATTAGGAGGAGTCCCCGTCAAGGACTCTTAAACAGTAATTTCAGCGCGACAAAAGAAACAAACGTAGCGTGAAGTTTTTGAGCAAGTAAACAGGTGTAACAGTTATTTAAGTAGTTAAAACA
>SKTJ01000289.1 GCA_007122565.1 Syntrophomonadaceae bacterium
GAGGCTGCTGATGCTGCGGGTGGAAAGTGGCATGTCCCAGGAAGAAGTAGCGGAATATTTAAGGTTGCACGATCCCGATTCCAACGCAGATAAATCGATTATATCCCGCTATGAGAAGCAGGGTGTAAAGCCTAAAACATTTAAAACGGTGGAAATGCTTGCCCGGTTGTTTGGGGTGGAAGTAAATTATCTTACCGGTTACTCTGACAATAAGTTTGGCAACATTAAAGATGGCAGGCTGATCCCGATTCTTGGGACAATTGCCGCCGGCAAGCCAATACTGGCACAGGAAGATATTAAGGGGTACGAATATATATTACCGGAAGAAAATATAGATTTCTGCCTGAAGGTAAAAGGGGACAGCATGATCAACACCAGGATCTGTGACGGTGATGTTGTATATGTCCGCAAACAGGACAATGTTGAAAATGGCGAAATAGCTGTAGTAATAATCGATGACGAGGAAGCCACGCTAAAAAGGTTTCACCGTATAGACGGGACAATATTTTTGCGTGCAGAGAACCCTAATTATAACGAAATAGTAATATCTAAAAAAGACCGGAAAAATGTGAGAATCCTCGGGAAAGTATTATACTTCAAAAGCGAAGTAAAATAATTGGGCAATAAAAGAGTACACCATGCGCAAGGGTATACCGGGAAAGCTGGTGGAAACCTCCTACAAATTGCGCTGAAGATGGGGGCTTGTTTTGTAATGCCTGGGGGAAAGGGAATTACTACCCCATTAACTCATGGATAAGTTTCGATAATTCGGCCATGGTAAAGGGTTTCTTGATTACCCCTTTAAAACCGTACTCCTGGAAATTGGCCATTACGGGGTCGTTGGAATAGCCGCTGGCAACGATGGCTTTCACTGCAGGGTCTTTTTGTAACAATTCCTTGATTGTATCCTTACCGCCCATGCCGCCGGGGACGGTTAGATCCATGATTACAAGGTCGAAGGGTTGGCCTTTTTTTAGTGCATCCATGTAGATTGTGATGGCTTCCCGGCCGTCTCTGGCAAGGGAGGCCTTATAACCGAAGGTGGATAATGATTCTACCGTTACTGCGAGATAGTCTTCCTGGTCATCCATCACAAGTATTTTGCCGGTGCCGTAAAAGATATTGCCTGGCGGGTTGGCAGTTGTGCGGGGCTGGGTGGAGGCCGGCAGATAAAGATGGAAGGTGGTCCCCACCCCTGTTTTAGAGGTCACACTGATATGGCCACCGTGATTGTGCATAATGGTGTAGGAGGTTGCCAAGCCGAGGCCGCTTCCTTTTTGTTTAGTGGTAAAGAATGGATCGAATATTTTCTGCAGATGTTTTTGGGGAATGCCGATCCCCTGATCCTCTATTGATATTTTAATATAGTTTCCTGCGGGTAACGGCAAAATAGAAGCTTCGCTGCCGGCTCTTGTTATAACGTTTTCCGCCGTTACCCCGATGGTGCCGCCTTCGGGCATAGCCTGAACCGCGTTAAGTACGATATTGTTTAAAACCTGGCTGAACTGGGCCTCGTCTATTTCCACCAGGTGAAGGTTTTTGGCGATAGCATAGTCACAGCTGATATTGGAGCCGCTTAGGGTAAAATTAATGTTGTCCATTATGATTTGTTTTAAGGATACTGTTTTTTTAACCGGTTTCGCGCCTTTTGCAAAGGCAAATAATTGATTGGACAGATCCTGAGCGCGCAGGGTTGCCCGCTCTATACTTTCCAGTTTCTCCTGCACTTTTTGGGGATTATCCGTGTAGAGTTTGGCCAGGGAGGTGTTACCAAGCAAGGCCGCAAGATAATTGTTGAAATCATGGGCGATCCCGCCGGCGAGGATGCCGATTGACTCAAGCTTGTCCGCTTTGAAGATTTCTTCCTCCATTATTCTACGCTCTGTAATATCGCTGATCAGGGTTAAGCTGGCAGGCCTTCCTTCCCACTTTATGGCAACAGAACTAACTTCTACCCATTTAGTAGTGCCGTCAGCAGGCTTGATCCTGTAAGCGTAGCGTTTTATAACATCTTCTCCCTTTAACCGTTTTTTGTGGCGGCTTTTCACCATATCCCGGTCGTCAGGGTGAATAAAGTTAATAAAGGGTTTGGCAGTTAGCTCATCCATAGTGCAGTTGAAGAGCTTTAATGCCATGGGGTTTGCATATTTATATAAGCTGTCCTGGGCAACAACAATGGCTTCGTTAACATTATTTACTAAGAATTGATACTCTTTTTCGGTGGCGTGCAGAGTTTGCACCACCTCGTTTCTCTCTTTTTGGAGTATTTCCTGCAGTTGCTTGAGCTCGGTAATATCAGTACCCGTCCCCAGTTTCACCATGCGGCCATTAACCCAGCGCAGCGCAATATCACGGCAGTCATACCATCTGCCGTTTTTTGCAATAAACTCCCAGTGATATACTCCCGTTGGCTGACCGGCAGGATCCAGCATCTGATCATTCGGGCAAAAGTCACAGGGCCCTGTTTGGCCTGCTTGGAGAGTCTGCCAACATTTTTCTCCAACAACACCACTAAAAACATTGCGTCCGAATAAGTTGATAAATAACAATTCATGGGTCTTAAGATCCATAACATAGACAAGCGCTTCAATACTATCCAATACTGTAAGCAGCCTCTGGTGTGCTTTGCTAGTCTCCTGTTCCGCCTGCTTGCGTTCAGTAATGTCCTGACCCATAACGTATAAGAATTTTCGCCCTGATATATTGATGGGTACCACATTAAGTAAAAGCGTCTTAATTTTACCATGGACTAAGTATTCTGTTTCAAGGGTACGTGCCTTGAAGAAAGGTGTATGCTCTCGTTTTTGTTGTTCTAATAAGTCAGGGGGTGCCCAGTCAAATACCTGCTTTTTATAAAGCTCTTCCCGGCTGATCTCCAGAAAGTTGAGGGCAGCCTGGTTTGCATCTACAAAATTACCGGTTTTCTCAACCAGCATAATGGGACTGAGGGTTTCTTCAAATAATAATCGATACTTTAATTCGTTTTCCCGCAGCGTCTCATCCATTTTTTTACGCTGCATGATCATATCCAGCGCACTGAGGTACATGTCCCTGGTAATTTTACCTTCCAGGCGGGCTAAAAATATATCAGGAGGTTCATAGACGTTATTATCATAATAATTGCCATATAAAATAACCTTGGGATGTGTCCTTAAAACATCCAGCAGGACGGCCGGTTCAAATTTATGCTCATTATACTGGCAAATTAACGTTAATTTCTTTCCCGGCAAAAAATGATTCAATTTCGCCTCGTATTCCATTAAACGATCAACGCCGGGAAATTTGGAAAATACCCAGGTCATTTCACCGGTAGATCTGAGGCCATTGTAGCCTTCATCAAGAGCATTTTGCAGGATGGCTTTGATCAGGTTTATTGTGTGGTCAGGGTCAAATAAACCATCTTTCAGGTAAGTTTCTTCTTTGCTTAAAAATATAAAGGCACCAGACTGCAGATAAGGCTCCAGATCCACACCGTGCTCTAGAAAATAACTTGTTACATTTTCTGTTGTGTGTTCGTCAAGCACGTAGATGCATTTTTCTCCCTTTTCCAGGCCATGCAATATAAAAGGGGAGAGAATGCTGAATTGCTGTTCCAGAGTTGCATAGATACTGCAGAGATGATCCCCCTCTTTTATCTTTACCTGCATTTCAGAGATATTCATCCTGTCGCCTCCCCTCATTAATATAGAGACGGGCCATTCATCTTATTCTGACAAATATCGACATTTTTACAAATTTTCTGTTATTTATTCAAATAATTCGTTACTATATAAAATATACCTGCTTATTATGAGACAATGTAATAAAAAAAGTCTCTTTAAAAATATGGCCCGTCTCAGGCATCAATAAATAAAAATATATAATTAACAAATACTACTTGAAACAGGTTCGTGGGGGATGATTATATAATGGTATTTTCCACAATTAAAAACAGACAAGATAAAAAACAGCAGGAAATAAACGTGCGGGAAGCATTTACGCTTTGGGATATGTTAAGGACAAAATACCTGGCTATTGATCATGCAAAAACGCTGGGCACCAATGTACATGATGCTGACTTAAAAGTAATACTTGTTTCGGTTATTCATGGATTGGAAAAAGATACAGGTGAAATTGAGAAATTGCTTAAAAAGTTCTCCATCATGTCTCCGGACAGGACCAGGAGGACGGTAAACTTTCCTCCTAATACAAAAGTTTGCCCGGACGAATTTATTGCAAACCAGCTATCAATATTTCTTGAAACAAATCTTTTAAATGTAATGAAAGCTTTCAGGACTTCTGTAACACATGATGCTTTACGCAACTTTATTAAAAAAATTATCCTGAAAAGAATAGATCAATTGGATACCATGATCCATTATTTAAAATTA
>SKTJ01000110.1 GCA_007122565.1 Syntrophomonadaceae bacterium
CAGCGGCGTTCAATCATCAGGGATAAAGGTGTTGGCAGGTCCTTTCCTCCCTTGAAGCTGTAACTGGCCCAACTCCACAGGGAACAGGTCAGGAAATACCCGTCAGGCAAAGTGATTCCCAAGTGATAAACATCAGCCAGGGCTTGCAACCGCTTGCCAGCTTCTGCCATGTTTTCCGGGTTATCCTCACTGCAGCAGTCTATCAGTATAGCCAATCGTTCTTTCGCTTTTTGGTTGAGCAGATTTTCGAAAAAACTGTGTGCTGAAAAAGTGCTGATTCCCCAGTGGCCCTCGATGGAATTGATAACCATTTTTCCGAAATCTCTGCTGCGGGAACGGGCAAACTGCTCCCAGACAAGGCCGAATTGTTCTGCTTCAGCAATGCTTCTCATGGTAGTGGTTAATAGGCGGATGAGCGGATAATCACCACCGCTGCCCGAACGCAGGTTGCTCACTACGATCCTGCCGGTTAAGTGGTTCAAAGAAGGGGCTTCTTTCATCCCCGATAAAGCGGGGAAGGATGTGTAGTTGACCACCAGGGTCTGCACGGGGGTGATTTCAAAATGTTCCGGTAGCAGGTTATCCCTGAACCACTCGCTGTTACGGTTGATGTAGCGGGATTCCTCAGACCAGGCTGTCAGTGCCAGAATATCCAAAGGGTTATGTTTCTCCAGAAGTTCTTCAGCATCCTGAAAACCCCACAAAGTGATGAGGTTCTGTGGAGGATGTTCTTTGAGCAGTCGGACGGCAACCTCTTCTTTCAAGGAGAAGCTTATGGGAGAGGGGGTCATTTGAAAGATCTTTTCTAAAATGGCCTCTATACCCCCGGTGGTATGGTAATCTTCATGAAAAAACATGTTTTCCAGGTCCAGTTCCACCTGCTTGATCAGGCCCTGCAGGGCACTACCGTTGCGCCGGGTGCCATCTTCCGGAGTGAGACCCATTATTTCCCTGGAGAACCTTTCAAAACGTTCCTTGTATTCGTTGAGCAGTTGCTCATATAAAGGGGCCACCTGTGCGGTATTGCCGTTTGCTGCCTTGACCAGATGCGGCAGCATAATCGGCACACCGGGGATGTATTCCCAGTACGATATGGTTGGCAGGAAGGGTTTCAGGGCTTCTTTATGATGCAGCCACTTTTCCAGGAAGATACGTTTGTGAGTGACGAAAATATCCATCTGCTTTTCCAACTGGTTGTGAGCTTTTTGCGGGCAGATCTGTTCCCTGGAAGAATCATCCGGGGAACAGGCTTCATGGAAGCAGACTTCACTAAAAAACCCGGCCAGACGCCCCTCGAAGAGTGCGGCCAGACTGCTGATAATGTCTTCTTTGGCCAGCTCAGGAATGTAATGATAAGCCACCAGAGAATCGTAGACAATCTGATTCCACAGATCCGCAGAAAAAATAAAGTTCTTTTCCGGCAAGGCAGCGGCTTTCCTGAGCTGTGTCACCATCTCCTCGTTAAAGACGCGCGCCCAGATGGCGTCATGGTAACGGTTATAACCCCTGCGGAAATAGTTGATGTAAGGCCGCTGCTCCAGGGGGAATTCCTGCAGGATAAAATTTTCCCGGGAGCCGAACACCAGGGGGGTACGCAAGGCCTGGGGCTTTTCTTTCCACTGCCGCTGGTTTTTGCCGATCAGCTCAAACATGATCTTGGCTGCCTGTTTAAAAACGTAACTTAGCCCTACCGGCAGCTCCACATTCGGTTTATGGCCCAGATATACCTCGGCAATCTTCCCCTGAAGTTCCAGGGTACGCAAAAGCAGCCAAGCATCGATACCGAACTCGTATACTTCCCGGTCCCACATGTCTGCATCCTTCAGGTAACCACCAATCAGTTCCCGGGAGAGGGCCATTCCTGCCCCCAGGCAACCCCGCAGGTCCAGATTGTACAAAGAGCCCAACAGGGGGAAGATGAAATGGTCCGCGATGCTGTTGGCCAAAAGAGACTGATTAAAGCGGGGGTTTACATAGCCGGCATGCCCATCCAGGATGGGCTGGTATAAAAGCTTGATCCAGTCGGATGTTAGCCCCTGGGAAATACTCTTTTCTGCAGAAGGCATGAGGGTAGTTTCCAGGATGACCAGGTCGGCCGAGAAAAAAGAGGCCGTATCCAAGAGACTTCTGATGGACCACCCCCTGCCCTTCAGTGCTTTATCCAGCCTAGTCGCCAGGAACCTTTCTTCCGGAACGGGAGAGAAAGGCAGGATTGTTTCCAGAGTCAAAGAAGAATAAGGGCTGATGGAACAGGCAACTACGCTTTGCAGGTCAGGGTAAAAATCTGCCAGCCCTTTACCCACTGTCTCCATTATTTTCTGCGCTTCCTCGGTGCCATTGAGAAAAGGTATACCTACCACCAAATCTATCTTTTCCAACAGGGCAGCCTTCTCCCGGACAGGTGTTATACTTTTCTGGTAAAGAGATTCCAGTTTTGTCATGCAATTTCCCCTCTCTGCATTTTTTTAAAGGTGTTTGTACAGTCCCTTTTCTTTCATTTTTTCCATCAAACAACTGGCGGATAATACCAATCTGATCCCTTCTCATAATAAAACATTATTTATAAATTAGCAAATGAAATGCTTATAGATCCATTAGCATAACTCCCATTATAATTATCTGTGCTATTAAAATATGTATCTTGAGAGGACGCTTTCTTTTGCCTAAAGTGCTTAAAGCGGTAGCCATGGAACGCTGCATTGGCTGTTATTCCTGTATGTTTGCCTGCGCTCGGATTGTACATGATTCTCTTTCCTGGTCCCGCTCCGGGATCCGGGTACGCTCCCTGGGAGGGCTCACTGCCGGGTTTGAGGCAAGTTACTGCCTGGCCTGTCCTTTAACCCCTTGTATTGATGCATGCCCGAGCGGAGCATTGAAAGAGTTCCCAGGCGGCGGGGTGCGTTACCAACGGGAACTCTGTTTGCGCTGCGGACGCTGCGCCTCTGCCTGCCCTGTTAATGCGATCCGGTTGGATGGGGAAACGGGTGAACCTGTGGTATGTCTGCACTGTGGCAGATGTGTACCCTTCTGTCCCCATGCTTGCCTTGCCATGGTGGATGCAACCGGAAACACTGTTGGGGAGGAGACAATATGACTGCAACCGTACCGGTTATAGTAATGGAGGCTGACTTGGAGCAGGGTGTTTGTCGTCTGCACCGACGGGAAGACCTGCGGGAAAAAGTTGGTGGCAGCGGTTTGGCGGCCGCTCTCTACCGGGAGTACGGTCTGCCAGGGGATGACGCTTTTGCGCCGGGGCAGCCCCTTATATTTGCCATTGGTCCCCTCACCGGCTATTTTCCCCTTATGAGTAAAGTGGTGCTGGGTTTTAAATCTCCCTACAGCGGTGATTATGTGGAAAGCCATGCCGGCGGCCGCCTGGCCCTGGCCATGCGTTTTGCCGGTATTGATGCCCTTGTAATCCACGGCAGTTCCCCCCGCCCCGTTTACATGGTGGTGGGAGACCGGCAATTTGCCTGTAAGGAAGCAGGTCACCTCTGGGGCATGGATGCGTCGACAACCGCACGCACCATCCGGGGAAGCGAATCACAGGGACGGGGGCAGCGCAGTATCCTGCGCATTGGCCCGGCCGGTGAAAATCTGGTTAAATATGCGTGCATTAATGTTGATACGTTTCGTCATTTTGGCCGACTTGGTGCGGGGGCCGTAATGGGAAGCAAAAAGCTGAAAGCAGTTATGGTAAGCGGTGATCGCTCCTTTCCCCTTCCAGACAAAAACTATCGTAAAGTATACCGTGAGATCCACAAGCGGGTTACCCAATCGGGGGTGATGGCCAAGTATCATGATCTTGGAACGCCGGTCAATGTGCTTGTCCTGAACGGTCTTAATGCACTGCCCACCCGTAACCTCAGCGCAACCACCTTTGGGGGAGCGGATAAGATTAGCGGTGAATACTTTGCGGACAAGCTTTTACTCCGCCAAATTGCCTGCAGCGGCTGTCCCGTAGGGTGTGTACATATTGGATTGCTGCGGGAAAAATTCAGCGCGGAACATGAATATTACTACAAGCAGGTATCTTATGATCATGAGCCTATTTTTGCCATGGGCAGCATGTTGGGGTTGTCACCGGGAGAAAAAGTGATGCTCCTGCTGGATGAGGCAGAAAAATGGGGACTGGACGTGATTAGCTGCGGTGTGGCCCTTGCTTGGGCCACAGAAGCCCGTGCCAAGGCCTTGATAAGTGAGGAGCAAACGATCGTGCCCCTTGCATTCGGGGAGGTGGAACCTTACCGCCAGGCTATTGCTGCGATTGCGACCAGGGCCAACGTTTTTTACCGCCTGCTTGGTGAAGGGACGGCAATAGCAGCTGCCCGCTATGGGG
>SKTJ01000054.1 GCA_007122565.1 Syntrophomonadaceae bacterium
AAAAAAGCGTTGGATGAAGGTTATACCCACTATGTTCTCCCCGTTGAGGGATTGACAGAGCTGAGGGAGGCTATTGCACGGAAGCTTTTAAAAGAGAATGACATCCATGCTGACCCTGCCAGTGAAATTCTCGTTACTGCCGGTGTGCAGGAGGCGACAAATGTTGCTGTGCTCAGTTTGATCAATCCGGGCGATGAAGTAATTATGCCCGAACCATATTATTATTCAGATCCGCTGGCCGTAATGCTGGCGGGGGGCACCCCTGTCTATACCCAGTTGAAAGAAACAAATGACTACCGCCTCGACTTAAAAGATTTGGAAAGTAAGATTACTCCCAAAACCAAAGCCATTTTTTTTATTTCGCCAAACTGTCCAACGGGCGCAGTTTTCCCTAAAGAGGACCTACAAGCGCTGGCGAAGCTTGCTAAAGAGAAAAACATCTTCATTATAACGGATGAGATTTACGAAAGGCTCGTTTATGATGACCATAAACATTACAGCATTGCTTCTTTCCCCGATGCCAGGGAATTAACTGTATCCATGTTTGGTTTTTCCAAAGCCTATGCCATGACGGGATGGAGAATCGGCTTCCTTGTTGCTCCTGCTAAGCTGGTGCAAGTTATGCTGGAACTTCACGGTCAATTGGTTATCGGTGCCAACTCTATTGCCCAAAAAGCAGCAGTAACGGCATTAAACGCACCTCAGGATTGTGTGGAGCAAATGCGCAGGGACTACGAAGAGCGTAGAAATGTTTTTGTGGAAGGGTTGAACCGCTTGGGTTTCAGCTGTAAACCACCTCAGGGATCATTTTATATCTACGCAAATATGGCGTCTTTTAATATGCCATCTCTGGAATTAGCCAAACATCTGGCTAAAGAGGCAAGGGTAATAGGATATCCGGGCACAGCTTATACCAAGGATCAAAGTGGTAATAATTATCTCAGATTTGCCTATACAAAAGACATTGGACAGTTAAGAACGGCTCTGGAAAGGATAGAAAAAGCAATAAAAAAACTTTAACTTGGAGAAAGAATTGGTGATTAAGATGGAGCGACTAACCTATTTACAGGAAAAAGGGATTACTTACCTGGATAATGCCTGCATGGGTTTGGCGTCGCCGGAACTGCTGCAGGAAGCAAAGGCGATGCTCTCCAAAATAGAAGAATTTAATTATATGGACCCGGCCAATCGCTTTTTAGAATTGCATGAATATTTCCCCCGGGCAAAAGAGATTGTTTCCCGGCTGATGGGCGTTAATGCCGCAGAAATTGCTTTGGTGGAAAGCACTACCCACGGCTTGGGGCTTGTGGCTAACAGCCTCCCCCTTAATAGGGGCGACAATGTTTTAGTTTGTGACCTTGAGTTTTTTCCTACCACTCTTTGCTGGAGGAAAAAGCAAAAAGAAATGGGAGTGGAAGTAAGACCTGTCCCTAACAGCACCGGAGAAGTAAAAGTTTCCGACTTTGCGGCAAAAATAGATAAAAACACCAAAGCAATTGCAGTGAGTTCTGTGCAGGAAGCCAACGGATTCAGGGTTGATCTTAAAGCGTTAAGTAAACTTGCCAGAAGTAATGATCTGTACCTGATCGTAGACGGGATTCAGGAAGCAGGAGCGTTAAAGGTGGATCTTGCTGAACTTGATGTTGATGTTTATTGTGCCGGAGGCGTGAAATGGATTTGTAATCCCATGGGTATGGGCTTTCTCTATGTTAATAAGCGGATCATGGAAACGCTTAATCCTGATTTTTGGGGTTACTTTAACTCTCTCGAACCTGACGGAGGCTGGGATAATTACCTTGGTTCGCCGGAGAGGACTCCCTTTGATCCGATCAGGTTGACTGCCACGACACAAAAATTTGAAACGGGCGGCACCGGCAACTGCCTGGGGGCCCTGGGCCTTTACAGTGCGATTAAAAAAATATTAACAGTTGGTATTGAAAATATAGAGGAAAAAGTGATATCTTTAAACGATCACCTGATCGACGGTTTATCTGAACTGGGTTTGGAGTTTTCAAGCAATAACAGCCCCCTAAACCGGTCCGGCATTACAACTTTTAATCTTCCGGAAGGGATGAAGCAGGAAAGGGAATTAGAAAGATGGTTAACTAAGCATAATATATACACTACCCTGCGCTATACGTCCGGGGTAGGAGGAATAAGGGTTTCCCCCCATTATTATAACTCCCGTGAAGATGTAGAGCGGCTCCTGGACTCAGTGGAAGGTTTTCTTAAATAATAAAGAAAAAGCACTAAAAAAAAGGTAACAACTCAGCACTCTTGAAAATAGCACAAAGGGGTTCAGGATTACCTGTGAGTAACCGTTCAGGCTCGATAAAAAGGCTTTGTCGGACCGGGGTTTCCACATGCTACGTGTTTGAGCGCAGCGAGCCAAAGCATGTGAGCCGGGTCGGCAAAGGCAACCCCTGTATCTTTAACTTGAGACTGCGGTTTCGAACAGATATCCTGAATCCCGCTACAAATTATACCTGAGTAGTCACAAAAAAAGTATTATTTAACGTTTAAGGAAGACAGAAATTGCACGACATTTCTGTATAATTAAATTTATCAATGAATGATCCTTATTATATATGTTGAATAATCCTGGGGAAAGGAGTCGGTTACATTGCAAAAGTATTTATCAAAGCGTACGCAAATAATAAAACTTTCACCGATACGGGAGATCTTTGAGATGGCTTCACAGACCCCGGGACTTGTCCGGCTGGAAGTGGGCCAACCGGACTTCCCTACGCCGACACATATCCTGGAAGCCGTACGTGATGCCCTTCAGGAGGGGCATATCGGGTATTCGTCTGCAGCCGGGATGCTGGAAACAAGGCAAGCCCTGGCAAAAAGGCTTCTTGAGGATTACGGGTTCCTTTTTGATGCAGAAAAGGAGGCTGTTATTTGTAACGGGGCCAGCGCAGCTATTTACCTGACTATCCGTTCAATCATAGATCCCGGTGACGAAGTGCTAAGGCCCGATCCCGGTTGGGCCCAGTATGACGGGGTCATCCTGAATGCAGACGGATTTCCTGTCCCCTACCCCCTCATCCCGGAAAAGGGTTTTGCTCTGGATTTTGACGCCCTGCAAAAACTTGTTACTTCCAGGACAAAAGCAATTATTATTAATTCCCCCAGCAATCCCACGGGGAGTGTAATCACGCAAGATCAGTTGAAAGTGTTGCTTGAGTTTGCAATAAAAAACGATATTCTGATTATCTCAGACGAGGCATACGATAAAATTATCTACGATAGGGAGCATGTTCCCCTATCCTTACTGGAGAAGGAGTTTGATCGCGTTGTTACCGTGGGAAGCTGTTCGAAGAATTATGCCATGTGTGGTTGGCGCATAGGCTATGCTATCGGACCGGCCTCGATTATGAATCAGGTTATGAAATTTCAGTCACTGGTTAATTTATGTCCTAACTATATTTCAGAAAAAGCTGCCTTTGCAGCCCTTAACAGCCCGCAAACGGCTGTTGCGGAGATGAGGGATGAATACAAGAGGCGGCGTGAAATTTTTATTAAGGGTCTGAATGAAATTCCTGGCGTAAAATGTGCTATGCCAGAGGGAGCATTTTATGCCTTCGCTGATGTTTCCGCGTACAACATGGATGACTGGGATTTTACACGATATCTCATTAATGAGGTGAAGGTAACCTGTATTCCCGGGAGTTCATTTGGAGATAAGGGGAAGGGTTTTGTGCGGTTTTCCTATGCCAGTTCCCAGGATAACCTTAATGAAGGATTAAGACGGATGAAACAACATCTGCCGAATCTTTTAAAATAGATGAAGCCAGCGCTGGAAAATGGATGTAACCCTGGACCCCCGCGCATAATGGGATGGGGGTCCAGCTTTTTGTGAAATATGGTAATCTATTAAAATTGGACAAAGTAGTGTGGATTTAAGAGAATCGATGAGGTAATTTCTTTAGAGGGACCTGTATTAAAAATAATGAATTTGTATATTACTTGTATTTTATTTATACTTTAGGAAAGTATGCTTGTCTGACAAGTATACTTGGTGACAAGTGAGAAGCCTTAACCAGAATGAACAGAGGAGGCTATGCAGTGGAAAGATTAATGCTTAAAAGAAGCAGCTTAAGCGATAAAATTATTAATTATATTCAGTTGCAAATTCTGGAGGAAAAAGTTAATCCCGGGCAAATGCTGCCTTCGGAGAAGGAAATGTGTGATCTTTTTTCGGTGGGAAGAAGCACTGTAAGGGAAGCGGTAAAAGCTTTGGTGATGATCGGTCTCCTGGAGAAAAAAAGGGACGGTACATATGTCAAGGAACATTTTGATTTTGCCTTCCGTTCCCCAGTTGATTATAAATTAATCTTAAAACAGGTTAGCGAGCAAGACTTGCTGGAAGCAAGGCGTGTTCTTGAAGTTCAATTGGTGGGTTTGAGTGCCAAAAGAGCTACGCCTGAGGATCTGCAAGCCATACATAACATTATGGAACGTATGGAACAAAAAATAGGCGAAAATAAACTTGAGGACTATATCGTTGATGATGTTGACTTTCATCTGACGATTGCAAGCTCCGCTCATAATACTGTATTAACCCAACAAATCATGACGATTCGTGGACTGCTCATTGATTTTCAGAAGAGGTTACTTGATTTGCCCATTATCCCTAAATGTCATCAGTATCATTGTCTGATCTATGAAGCAATTCGGGACCGTGATGCAACGAAAGCACAGACACTTATGCTTGCTCACCTGGAAGAAATAGAACATACCCTAAATGACATGAGTAAAGATAAACCATAAAAGAATTCTCCTTGCTGTTTTATGCAGCAAGGAGAATTTTCTACAGTATCAGTAATAGGGGGGATGTTGACTGCTAAAATGAAATCGCAGTAATGATGGTTGCAAGTATGGAAGAAGTTTCTGCTTAATAAACTTAACAGGGGGTTATCAAACAATGAAGAGATTCTTTTACTTTTTTCTAATTCTGGTAGTAATGGGAAGCTTATTGGTGGGATGTGCATCAGATGCGCCGGCAGAACCTGGTAATGGTGCCGATCCTGGTAGTGAGCCTGCAGTTGACCCGATTGTTCTCTCGGCAGTTGGTTTCCTGCCACAGGACAACCTTATGTCCAGGCTGTTTTTTGAACTTGATGCGAATCTCCAGGAGATGACTGACGGCAAGATATCTATTCAGTGGTTCGGCGGACCGGAAGCTATCCCCGGATTCGAGCAGCCCGATGCCGTAGCGAATGGTGTTGTAGACATTGCCATGGTAAGTGGTGCCTACTTTAAAGACCAGGAACCTGTTATGAGTGGTCTAAACATGACGCCATTTAGCCCTACTGAGGAGAGAGAAAAAGGCGTGTTTGATTTTTTTGCTGAAAAGACCAAAAACGTTGGCCTGCATCTGTTAATGAGGGGAGACTATCAAGTCAATACCTATTTCTGGAGCGTCGATAAATATGATAGCCCGCGAGACATGCAGGGGAAATCGTTCCGTTCAGATCCCCGCGTGAATATGGTCCTCAGGGATCTTGGATTGGATCCGGTCATTATTGACATGACAGACGTTTATCCTGCCTTGGAGCGGGGTGTTGTTGTGGGAGGTTCTCACCCGACTATTATTGTTACACCTATGGGGCTACACGAAATGTACAATTACGTATATGAACCTGCCTTTATGGGAAGCGCAACGATTATAATCATGAACGCCAACACTTACGACCAAATACCGGAAGAGCTACGGCAGGCATTTAACGACGCGGTCCTTAAAACAGAGCAAGAATATCTGGAGCATACTTTTGTGGAAGAGTATAATAAGTTTATGGACCCATTCCTGGATGATGGCGGCGAAATTATCACCTGGACCGGTGAAGATGCCGACTGGTATATTGAAACAGCACACAAAGCGCTGTGGGATGAAATGATGGAATTAGATTCGGAAGCTACACAAGAACTCATGGAACTGTTTGGTGTTGATTTTTAATTAACAATTGCAGCTTATCAGTTTACGTTAAAGTAGTAGTTTACGTTAGAGTTTTACGGGGCATCTTTTTCGGCCCCGTAAAACTAACTAACGCTTACGTTTTACCTAACTCGCTCAACGAAGCTTTTCGCCAATTGGAAAGAGGTAAATAACCTATGAAGCTGCTTGGAAAGCTTGCCTCAGCTTATGACCACCTTTTAACAGGTTTAAGTATGCTTACAGGCGTTTTAATTCTTTTTATGGCCGCGCTGGTAAGTACTAATATTACGATGCGGACACTGCTTAGTAGATCCATCCCGGGAACTATTGAAATATGCGAATGGATCCTATTGCTTATTCCATTTTTGGGCGCTGCCTGGCTTCTAAGGAATGACGGCCACGTTCGGATGGACCTGTTTATACAGATGTTAAATACGAAAAGCAGGTATATATTAAGCATCTTTACGTCAATTGTTGTTTCTTTAGTATGCTCTCTGTTCTTTTGGTTTGTTGCCTCAAACACGGTGAAGTATTACATTACCGGTGCCTACAGGCCTTCAGTATTGAGTCTTCCCACTTATATATTCAGTGGGATCATGGCTGCCGGTTTTTTATTTATTGCCATCCAATCCCTTAGAAATACGGCCAGATATGCATTAAAGTTAAAGCAGGAAAAAAAGGCATTACGTGGTGAAACTGATCGAATCAGCTCTCCCGAATCGGAGTGGAGGTAGATGGGGGTTATTTAATATGGAGTGGTGGTTGCTTTTAATTTTATTTGTTATCGTCCTGGGAGCAGTTCTTGCTTCCGGTATTCCCATAGCTTTTGGGATGCTACTTCTAAATGCTATCGGGGCCATAATTTTTCTTGGAGGCGTCCAGACTGGAATCAGTCATCTTGGACGTGTAATGATCGACAATCTCACTAATTACGCCCTAATGCCGGTGGTTTTATTTGTATTAATGGGTGAGTTGATGTTTATCTCCGGACTGGCTCCCAAAATGATCGATGTCATTGAAAAATGGATGGGGCGTTTGCCAGGAAGATTGAGTCTCCTCACAGTAGGTGGAGGAGCTTTACTGGGAACGGTAAGCGGTTCCACCATGTCCTCCATCGTCTTGCTAGGCTCAACAATTGTCCCGGAAATGGAGAAACACGGCTACAAAAAACCCATGAGTATCGGCCCTGTTTTAGGTAGCGGGGGATTGGCAATGATGCTTCCACCTTCAGCATTCGCTGTTTTTCTGGCATCAGTTGCCCAAATATCAGTGGGAAGATTGCTAATCGCCATTATAATCCCCGGCCTGCTGATGGCAGTACTGTATGCCGCTTATATTATCATCAGGTGTCTGTTGCAACCCTCTCTGGCTCCTGCATACGAGCCGAAACAGATCCCTTTAAAGGAAAAGCTTCTGCTCACCTTAAAATATGTAGTTCCACTGGGCTCTACGCTCCTGTTGATCGTAGGGGCTATCTTTTTTGGTATAGCAACCCCTTCAGAAGTTGCTGCCGTAGGGATTGTTTGGACTATCGCCTTAGTTGCGCTTAACAGAAGGCTGAGTTGGCGGGTGCTTTGGAATGCAACGATGAATACTACTAAGATCTCCGTGATGATATTTACAATTTTCGTGGGAGCCATAAGCTTCAGCCAGATCCTGGCTTTCTCCGGCATAACCCAACAAATGATCATGTGGGCTTCTTCTCTTGATATTGCTCCCATTATCTTAGTTTTTATCATGATGCTTATCATGCTTGGTATGGGGACAGTTTTAGAAATGGGCTCCATAATTATGATTGTTTCTCCCATTTTTATGCCCCTAATCTACCAGCTGGGTTTTAATCCCATATGGTTCGGCGTCATAATGCTAGTAAACATGCAAATGGCAACGACAACACCTCCTTTTGGTGTCAACCTCTTTGCCTTAAAAGGTGTCGTTTCACGGGATACATCCATGCGGGATATTTACAGTGCCTCTTTACCTTTCATTGCCTGTGATTGGGTAGTGATGATTTTGCTATTGGCTTTTCCGGCTATAGCTTTGTGGTTGCCTTCAATTATGTAGCTCAATTATGGGATGAGTGGATGGCGTCTTTTGTTGTATTAGAATAAAATGTATTATACGGAATAAATTTAAAAGATTGTAACCTAAAAGACAGGATCGGGGGGCAGCATTATGAATGAAAAACGAATATTATTAATGGGTAATGAAGCCATTGCCCGGGGTGCTTTGGAGGGTGGTGTCTCCTACAGCACCGGCTACCCGGGAAATCCTTCATCAGAGATCATAGAAACCATGTTTTCCTTCAAGGATAAGCATGAAATTTCCGTGGAGTGGTCTGTAAATGAAATCGTGGCCCTGGAAGCGGCCGCCGCCTTTTCTTTTGCCGGCCTGCACGCCATGGTCGCCATGAAACAAAACGGCATTAATGTCTGTTCCGATTTTTTGACTACGGTGGCGCTCGATGATTTGAAAGGCGGTCTTTTGCTTGTCGTCTGTGACGACCCCGGGCCTCTGACCAGCAGCAATGAAGAGGATTCGCGGCATTTTGCCAAGATTGCCCAAGTCCCCCTCCTGGAGCCGTCCACCCCCCAGGAAGCAAAAGAGATGGCAAAGTGGCTGCTGAATTTTTCCAAACAAATGGGAATACCCTGTATACTACGTTCCGTGTCCCGTCTTTCCCATGGCCGGAGTGGAGTAACGCTGGATTCAATTGAAAGACCAAAAGCAGAGCCGTTTTTTGACCGGGACAAGCCCCTGGTGGGATTGCCCCACTTGGTAACTATCAACCACGGCAAGTTGCTGCAAAAAATGGAAAAGGTACAGCAAATCTTTGAACAGTCTCCCTTTAATCAATATGAAGGACCCGATGACGCCCGCCTTATTATCATGACCACGGGGCTGGGTTTCCTCTATGCCCGGGAAGCGGTGGAGACGCTAAGCTTAACGGATACGGTGGGTATTTTGAAAATCGGGACCACTTGGCCCCTACCCGCCGGATTGCTGCAAAAATACTTAAAGCAGGCGGACGAGGTGCTGTTCGTGGAGGAGATCGATCCATTCCTGGAAGACCAGGTCAAGGTCCTGTATGCCGAGACTAACGGGGAAATGGGTGCAGTTAAATTTTATGGTAAGAAATCGGGAGACGTGCAGGGCCCCGGAGGGCCCGGCGTGGGTGAAATCAATGGGGACGTGGTGCTGGATGCCCTTACTAAAATTTTGCAGCGGGAGCGTCCCTGGAGTAAGGACTATGCACAAAAGGCTGCTGCGCATGCGGAAAAAATGCTGGTGCCGCGTGAGCTTTCCTTTTGCCAGGGTTGCCCGCACCGCGCTTCTTTCCTGGCGATCAAGGTGGCGCTGGACCTGGACGGACGGCAGGGTTTTGTGGTGGGGGATATCGGGTGCTATGGTCTGGCGGCCGGGGCTACCGGTTTTAACCAGATTAAGGCCCTCCATTGCATGGGGTCAGGCATGGGCAACGCTTCCGGCTTTAGTAAGCTTAAATCCTTTGGCTTTAATCAGCCCGCAGTGGCGGTGGCGGGTGACTCTACATTTTACCATTCATGTATTCCTGCTTTGGTCAATGCCCAGGCCAACAAAGCAGATGCTCTGTTTGTCGTGCTCGATAATTCAGTAACAGCCATGACCGGTTTTCAGCTTAATCCGGCAAGCTGCGGCGTAGCTGCCAGCGACCTGATTAACCCTATCCCCGTTGAAGAGCTCACGCGGGGGCTTGGCATTAAAACAGCAGTGCTTGACCCGGTGGAAGATATTGGTAAGGCAAAGGAAACGGTCTACAACTTCTTGCAGGAAGACGGGGTAAAGGTGATTGTTTTTCGCCACGTCTGTGCAACATTTAAAAAGAAAAAAATTAAGGACGGGCAGCGGTCCTCGGCCCGCGTAGACCAGGAAAAATGCTTAGGAGAACAATGTGGTTGTGACCGTTTTTGTGTTCGCATTATCAACTGTCCGGCCATCCAATACGATAGTCCGAAAGCAAAAGCCTATATCGAGGAGGACATCTGTAACGGCTGCAGCATGTGCCTGCAACTGTGTCCCCAAAAAGCTATTATGCTTGTAGACACTGCCACAGGGGAGGTGGTTAAATGAGCACCGTTGTAAATACTCCTGTCACAAACCTGATCATTACGGGAGTGGGCGGGCAGGGCAATGTGCTGGCAGCCCGCCTGCTAGCCGGCGTGCTCCTTAAAGAGGGGTACGAAGTTGCGGTTGGCGATGTATTTGGCCTGGCCCAGCGAGGCGGGTCGGTGGCCAGCCATGTGCGCTGGACCAAGGGCCGGGATCTGCCCCCCCTGGTACCCGGTCAATCCCTGCAAATTCTGGTAGCCTTTGAACCCCTTGAAGCGCTGCGCCTACTTACTGCTTACGGTAATGCGGAGACGCTGGCCATCGTAAACAACGCCACGGTGATGCCCATCGGTGTCCAGGCCGGACGATTCAGCTATCCTGAGCCTGATCTGCTGTGGCAGGGCATCAGGGAGTTGACCGGAAAAACGATGATTGTGCCTGGCACGGAAATGGCCCGGGAGGTGGGCGAGATCCAGGCCCTGAATATGGTTATGCTGGGTGCGCTGGCCGGTTCCGGTTATACGGAGCTGCGCAAAGAAACATTTTGTAGCGTCATCGAGTCAGAAACCCCCGCCAAGCACCTGGAAAAAAACCTGCTGGCCTTCGAGCGGGGCTTTCAGCAGGCTTCCGGATAGCCCATGACCAAGGTAATTAAGTATGGCATATCCCGGGGCGAGGGATTGGTGGTGTAGGGAACGACGTCCCCGTTGTTCCGGTTTGTCTGCACCGGGATTACGTAATGATCAGAAAGGGGAGATAAACCATGTCTTGTACGATTGAACTTGAAAAGGGCGTAATAGATACGGACTTGTGTACCAATTGTGGAGCTTGCACAAACCTTTGTCCGTATTTGATTTCATTTAAAGGACGTGTAATCAGGGTTTTTAACTGTGAAACGGAAAACGGGCGTTGTCATGCATTTTGTCCACGCATAAATGTGGACTCGGAAAGTCTGAGAGATGATTTTTTTGACAAAGAAATCTATGTTCCCGAAATAGGCCCTTTCTATGGATTATATTTGACCAGGGCAACGGATACCGGCCTTAGGTCGAACAGCCAACATGGTGGGACAACTACAGCCCTACTGGAACTGGCCCTGAAAGAAGGTTTTATCGATTCGGCAGTGCTTACACAATCCACAGGAGGTTTAGAACCTCAGACCATAATCGCTACCAGGCCCGAAGATATTCGCAATTGCCAGGGCAGTAGTTTTCAGATACCCCCCACACTGGCCGGCCTCAATGAAGCTTTAAAGGGAGAAGCTTATAAAAAAATTGGGGTAGTGGGTACGCCCTGTAAAACACTGGCCGTCTATAAAATGATAAAAAAGCTTGCAACGGACGACGAACATGGCATGGATAAAATAGGAATGGTCTTTGGTTTATTCTGTGGCTGGGGGCTTGACTGGCTGGGCTTGGATGATCTGGTTAAACGGCATACCACAGTTAACAAACTGAAACAGATGGATATTTTACCGAGCAGCTTTGGTGTAATGGAATTGAAAACAGAGGATGGACTAATTGAAATACCGCTGGATGAAATATATCCCATCATAAAAGAAAGCTGTAAATATTGTACCGATTTTACCGCAGAATTCAGCGACATTTCCATTGGTGGTGCCCGGAGTTCAGCAGGATGGAAAGTTGATCAGGGCTGGAACCAGCTAATCGTCAGGACAGAAAAGGGGAAAGAACTTCTGGAAATTGCCCGGGCAAAAGGAGTATTGGAATTTAAAGACATGGAGCCATATAATCTTGATAAATTAAAAAAGGCTTCCATGAATAAAAAAAGAACCGGGTTAAAAAATTTGATAGAAAAAACGGGGAACAAGTCTGATCTCATGTATCTAAGTCCCAATGATCCGGTGATCAAAGGAATCTTGAATTCTGCCCCTTTTAAGTAATTGCCTCTGGAATAGAGCTAAAAAGATGAAACTTGTAACGGTCAGTGATTAGGGAGGTATTTTGTGAAGTACTGTAGGTTTTCTTACAATGGCGGGGTTTCCTATGGGGTAAAGGGTGATCATAACGATAGGATCAGGCTGGTAGAGGGCAACATCTTTGAACACGCTGTCTTAACCTCAAGGTACCTTAACGAAGGGGAGATCACCTACTTATCACCCTGTGTTCCCACCAAAATTGTGGTAATTGGCTTAAATTACCGGGATCACATTGCAGAAGCAGGCCTGCCAATACCGGACGAGCCTTATATCGTAACCCGCCCCCTCAATACGCTCAACGCTCACCAGGGAAAAGTGTTGTTTAATGAGCCGCAACATCTTATCCAGTACGAGGGGGAGTTAGCGGTTATTATGGGGAAGACGGCCAAAAATGTTGCTGAAGCAGATGGGGCAAAATTTATCTTTGGCTACAGTTGTGCCAATGATATTACGGATCGCACATTATTTAAAAAGGACGGCCACTTTGGCCGGGCCAAGGCCTATGATACTCACTGCCCTGTAGGCCCTTTTATTGTAACAGAACTGGAAAACACGGAGCGGGAAATTATTACCCGGGTGAACGGGATTGTCAAACAACAGGGGCATACGGGGGACATGGTCTTTAAAGTGCCTTATTTGATCAGCTACCTGTCCCATTTTATGACACTCAACCCCGGTGATATCATTCTTACAGGTTCACCGGCGGGCACCGGACCACTAAAACCCGGTGACCAGGTGCAAGTATCCATCCCGTCTGTGGGCACACTTAGTAACGAGATATGTAAGCATTTGTTAGCTAGGGGGCTTTCAGAAAATGAAAATTGTTAAATACCGGTTGGAAGAGATTGATGATTACGGTGTTTTGGAGAACGGGGATATCTTCAAGGTGGATGGTGATATCTTTGGCTCACACACGGTCACCGATCTAAGGGTAAAAGCAGACCAGGTAAAGCTGCTGCCCCCTGTAAACCCCTCAAAAATCATCGGTATGGGGATTAATTATTACGATTTCGTGGAAAGTATTAACATGCCTGTGCCAGAGACGCCTTACATTTTCCATAAGCCTGTTTCCGCGCTTATTGGTCCGGATGATCCCATAGTTTTACCAAATGAAACCGATGTGATCGGCTTTGAAGGAGAGCTAGCCCTGGTGGTGGGAAAAGAAGCAAAAAACGTTCCGGAAGACAAGGTACAGCAATATATCTTTGCCTATACCTGCGCTAATGACATCACAAACAAAACTGATTTAAACCGGGATGGCCACCTCGGTATTGCCAAAAGCTACGACACGTTTTGTCCAATTGGGCCTTGCATGCTTACAGATCTTCCCGGGGGAAAGATAAATGTGCAGTGCTTATTAAACGGAGAACAAATGCAAAACGGCTTTACAGATAATATGATATTCTCCATTCCCCAACTGGTATCTTATATTTCCAGGATCATGACGTTATATCCCGGCGATTTGATTCTGACAGGTACTCCGGCAGGAGTGGGGACTTTGCAAAACGGAGATAAGGTTGAAGTTCGCATTGAACCGATCGGGGCTTTAAACAACCCGGTACAGCTTTAACGAAAGGAAATTACCATGAACAAATACAAAGTTGTAATCCTTGATAATTTGCTCCCTGTTTCCCATATTGAGATTGATGAGTTGAAACGGGTAGGGGGCGTTGTGGAGCAAATATCCTGTAACACTGTGGGAGATATAGCCAAAGCGGCAGCGGATGCGGATGGGGTCATGAAAATATATACCAGGTTGACCCGGGAGGCCATGGGAGAATTGAAAAGCTGTAAAGTAATCTCCCATTGCGGCATTGGTCTTGATACCGTTGATCTGGACGCAGCCACAGAAAAGGGCATCGTCGTGACCCATGTACCGCTCTACTGCCAGGAAGAAGTGGCCGGCATGGCCATGACACTCCTTTTAGCCTGTCAGAGACGTATTGTAATGCTGGACCGGCTCGTAAAAGGGGGCAAATGGTCCGGCACGATCAAAATGGCAATGAGCACAAACAGCCTGAGGGATAAAACCCTCGGTTTGGTCGGTTTTGGCAATATACCCCAGACTCTCGTTCCCATGGCCCGCGCATTTGGTTTGCGTATTATTACTACAGATCCTTACGTTAATGAAACAACAGCAGAGCAATTTGCCGTACCGATTGTGGATCTGGAAACTCTTTTAAAAAGCTCCGATTATATCTCTTTACATGTTCCTTTAACAGAGGCAACAGAACACATGATTGGGCACAAAGAATTCTCCATGATGAAGCAAGGTGTAACCCTTATTAATACAGCCAGAGGTAAAATCGTGGATCAAAAAGCCCTGTATGATGCCCTTAAGGAAGGACCGGTGGCTTTTGCCGGGCTGGATGTTCTGGAATTTGAACCCCCTGATCCGAATGAACCCCTTTTAACTCATGATAATGTTATTATTACCGGGCATGTGGCTGCCATAACCATTGAAGCCATGCAGCGGTTACGTCTCAAGGCAGCTCAGGGCGTCTCTGCAGTGCTTGCCGGCTACTGGCCTGAAGTTGTGGCAAATCCCGAGGTCAAAGAAAAAGTAAAACTGAAACCATGGCCTGGTTCAGATAAAATATAAAGTTACTGCTCAGGTTTAATTTACACCGGGGTTCAGGATACCTGTTCGAAACCGCAGTCTCAAGTTAAAGATACAGGGGTTGCCTTTGCCGACCCGGCTCACATGCTTTGGCTCGCTGCGCTCAAACACGTAGCATGTGGAAACCCCGGTCCGGCAAAGCCTTTT
>SKTJ01000278.1 GCA_007122565.1 Syntrophomonadaceae bacterium
GGTATCCTGATCCCCGCTGCAAATTATACCTGAGCAGTTAAAATTCGGTTATATTCTTACGCAGACTTACGCGATTGAAATAAAGGTTGAAACCGCCACCTGCAAAGGATGGGTTACTTATGGACAGTATGACAAGGCAGAATTCAGGACAAGCTGAAAATAAAGAGCAGGAGGCTATTACCTTTCAGCGGGGATTGCCCGGACTGGGTCAGCACAGGGAATTTAGCCTGTACCCCATCGAGAACAATCCTCTTTTTTATTACCTGCAGTCCGTAAACGATCCGGAACTGGGGCTTATTCTAATTGATCCATTCCCCTGTTTCCCCGATTATTGTCTCGAATTACATGAGCAGGACAAAAAAGAAATAGAACTGGAGCGTAAGGAGGATGTACTTGTCTTCACCACGGTGACGGTGCTCGGTGAGGGTAATATGACCACCAACCTTTCCGGCCCCATTGTGATTAACGCCGCACGAAGGCTGGCCAAGCAGGTGATCATTCCCGACCGGATCAATGAGATGCGCACCCCCCTGCTCTTTGAAGCAGATGAAAATACGGGTGAATCTGCCGGTGCCACTGATCAATAGGGAAATGTAGTAAATGTTACTGATGCTTATAATAAGCAAAAGGAGAGGGAAAGGCTTGTTCAAAAGGAAAGCTCTGGCTTGGGAATTGTTGTTGCTAATGTTTCTGGCCACAGTCCTGGGAGGCTGTTCACAGTCGCAACCGGTGTCTGCGGATCCGGAACCTGCTCCGATTGAAGAAGCCGAAGAGCAGTTTTTTCAGATTGGCATCCTGCAGTTTTCGGAGCATCCCGCACTTGACGATGCCCGTGTGGGGACAATCAATGGGCTGGCCGATCAGGGATTCGTGGAGGGTAAAAACGTAAGTTTTGACTACAAAAATGCCCAGGGCGAGCCCGTAACAGCAGGGATCATTAGTCAGGGGTTCGCAACTGACAATGTTGATTTGATTATTGCTATAACTATCCAGGCTGTCGAGTCTGCAGCTAAAGTCACACAGGATATTCCTATTGTCTTCAACTCTGCTACCAATCCCCAGGCAAATGGTATGATCGAGAGCTGGGAGCAGCCCAATACTAATGTGACAGGCGTAAGTGATCTTAACCCGGTTAAGGAAACACTGGAGCTGATCATGGAGATCCAACCGGAGAGCAAAGTTGTGGGCGTAATCTACAATACGGGTGAAGTAAACTCCGTGCTTCAGGTAGACATCGCCTATAAGCTCGCATCGGAGCTCGGCCTTGAGATCGTGGAGTCCACGGTAACACATACGGGCGAAGTGGGAACCGCTGCCGAAGCACTTATCGGTAAAGTCGATGCCATTTTCCTCCCCACCGATAATACGGCCATGACCGCCTTCCACTCCATCCTCCGTGTTACGGAAGAGAGCAATCTTCTCGTAGTCGGCTCCGCCATCGAATTCGCTGAACTGGGTGCGGTAGCCGCCATCGGTTTCAACTATTACGACCTGGGATATCAGTCCGGCATCATGGCTGCGGAGGTACTGCGCGGCGCCAACCCGGCAGAAATGCCCATTCAGCTTCCCACCAGAGTCTTCTATGCCATAAATGAAGGGGCTGCAGCGAATATCGGTATTGAACTGCCCCAGGATCTGGTCAACCGTGCGGAGCTGAAATATTAATTTTACCTCTAATGAAGGCCGGCGCACCTTTTTCCGCGAACAGTTGGCACGGGCCCCGGTCATTGTTACCCTCCGTTTCTTGTGCTATAATTGCTGTAAGGCCGATGAACGGTTGTTCACGGACGAAAGGTGGTGGCAGGGATGCTGGTGCTGACGCGCAAAAAGGGTCAGAGTATCATGGTGGGCGACGAAATAGAGATCAGTGTGGTCGAGATTAACGGCGACGCTATTCGCCTCGGCATCAAAGCGCCCCGCGCTATTTCCATCTACCGCCGTGAAATCTACGAGGCCATCCTTAAAGAAAATATCCGCGCTGCCGGCACTTCTGCCCAAATCGCAGAAAAATTAAAAACGATGCAGCTAAAACCAAGCCGGGAAGCCAAAACATCGCAAAAAGAAGATAAAGAGCAAATAGAATAACTAACTTGTAACAACTCAGTACTCTGGAAACATAACAGAGGAACATGGCGAGGATGTTCGTGGGCGGACAGAGGCGTCCGCCCACAGCCGCCCGTGAATGAGGATTATGTTGTGGAAAACAAAAAATGCGACAGAGAGAACCGTCCCCTGTCGCATTTTACGGGACCGGGAGGTGTTTCTTTTTGCGTGTAATGCCGTTACACAATATTCGCGAACCGGGGTTGATCCCCAATGGTTTTCAAAAAGAAGAGGCATCGCCTCCGGCACCTGATCCCCGCATGCAGCCGGAGATGCGCAACCGCGTGGAGGCGCAGACAGACACGCGCCATGCCATTGAAATTCTTAATCCCCGCGCCCGGCTTGAAACAAACGATATCAATCGTACAAACAATACAGATCCCCCCCGGATCGAAATGGGACAGGAACGACAGTTGGATCAGGCGGCCAGCCGGGGGATTAATGAGAAAACGCCCGCGTTAAACGACCCTTACGAGCGGCTGCTGCGTATTCTGCTGGGAGAGAAGCCCTCTGCCGGGCAGGTGGATGGCCGGGAGGCGGATAAGCCTGAAAGAACAGAAAGGGCGGAAAAGCCGCTGGACACGGACGGGGCCGGAGAGCCGGATCGGGGGATAATTGAAGCCAACCATCAGGCTGAGAACCTGAGTGCCCTGATAACAAACAGGCGTATCCCCGGTCACGGGGACGGCTCAGTGGAGCAGGGTTCCCCCACCTATCATCAGCGCAGGGGAGTGGATGCTTACCGCACCATGCAGGCATTCGCCCCCGGAGGCAGTGTGCTACGCGAAGCGTAAGCAAAATTACACCAAGCATTGCACGAGGGTGCGTTTCCCAGTCAGGCAGGTGAGCAGGCAGCTATGCTCACCTTTTCTTCCATAAATTCCTGCCTGTAACGTAGCGTAGCTTCTTTAAAATTATCACAAAAGGCCGATAATACTGTCAGTGGAGAACAGCTTGTTCTTCCGTCTTTACCCTTTCTTGCAGGCTTTTTTAAGCCTGTTTTTTTTATTCAGGATTTAGTCAGCAGCAGCCTGGGATACTTTTTTCCCAGGCAGGCAGGAATTTTTGAAAGGCGTGGCGAAATATAAACACAGTGGTAACACACAAGTAAATAATGTGCCACCAAAATTGCTGATAGCACAGTTGCTGCCACTTGCCATATTTTTTCCCGGTTTTCTTTACAAAAAAGCCCGGTTGGCCACCGGGCAATTTTTTTTAGTGAGCTTTAAACCTTTATTAAACTTCTTTCCTGCTACGGGTTCCATCGATCACGATAGTGTTCAATCTCAATTACCTGGCTGCCTGCTGCCAGATCCCCCAGGCGCTGCCCCCGCTCCTGGGCAAGGACGAGGATCGGTTCGATTAACCAGCCGATTACAGGGATAAGGTTCATGACCAGCTTGATCAGGTTGCGCAGGGCGGAAGCGGCATAGGTGCAGGGGGTATTATCGTCCAGCCGTACCACCATGAGCCCGGCCAGTCGTTTTCCCGGACTCTGCCCCCTGCCCAGTCCATCCTTAAAAAGGGCATAAAGCAAGTGCCAGCCCCCGGCCAGCAGGAAAACAAGGAAAGCCATTCCCACCGCCGGAAAGGAAAGAAAACTCTGACTGTAACCGTAATGATGGTAAGAATAGCCACCGGACACCATGCTGCCAAACATATACATCACCCGGGCGAAGGGCACAAGTAAAAGGATGCCTAAAGAAGCGATAATACCGTCCACCAGCCAGGCAATAAAGCGCTTCCCAAATCCTGCCTTCGGGTAGTAATTCAGCCCTGCCTGTTCAGCAAACAAATTTCTGTTTAACTCCCCGCTGCCGGATGGCAGCATGCTCTGGCAATAGCGGCACTTAATCGCATCAACCAAAATCTGCTCCCTGCAGTACGGACATGCCTTATATTGTTTCTCCTCTTCCATAGTGCCTGGACCACTCCTTATATATAATTAAAAAACAAACCGGTCAACCACCATAATCTTAACACAACCGGAATTGGGTTAAAAGATAGATCCTCTCAGACTTTAAAAAATACCCATTCCAGGTTTTATCATTTCCTTTCCAACCTTTCCAACCTTCAACTTTCCAACTTTCCAACTTGTTTTACTCATAGATACTTAACAAAATTAACAGTGTTACCGATATAATAAGCGAAGCAAAGGCATGGACGCCGCGCAGCATTTCACCACGGA
>SKTJ01000109.1 GCA_007122565.1 Syntrophomonadaceae bacterium
AAGGAAAAGTTTAGGGAAGATCCGTCCCGGGAAATCTCACACATAGCAATCAATGCTACGCTTGAAGCACTAAGCTGTTTTGGTGTTTCGGTAGATAAAAATATGGAAGCTGAACTGGCCGCCCGTATTCGGCATATTGAAAACGCCCTGGAGCCCTATAACGAAGAATATATTAATAAACAGCTTGCCGTTATCGAAAAAGCGATAAACAAATCAAGCAGCACGGTTTTTATGACAACGGCCCGTAAAGGTCTGAGAGAAGGATATCTCTATAGGGGAAACAGAATTGATGCCCCCCTTGATTTATCCAGTGTTACTGAGCGATTGGAATCAATTGTTGGTCTGAGTAATTTATAGAAAAAAATTTTATTAAAGAAGTGTTAATAAAAAACTGGAGGGAAAGATATGTCTGGCATGGCAGGTTATATTGGTAAAGAAGTAGCTTCTGAGAAAGTGGAGCAAATGATTCAAGCTATAAAACATCGGGGTTCAAGTAAACCCACCATAGAAAATGGTTCTTCAGGTGCCATTGGGTTTGTGGGAGCAAATTCGAATGGGATTAATGGAAATGGACTCCCGTATGTTATTATGGACGGAACACTGGTTCGCGATGATAACAAGAAGGAAGTTTCCGATGCTGATTATTTGAGAGAACAATATTTAAAACATGGGAAAAGAGTATTCTCTAAAATTAGTGGAAGTTTTGCATGTGCGATTATGGATAAAAATGATTATATTATTGCCCGGGACCATGTAGGGGCCAGGCCGGTGATATATCATGAATCACCGCAAGGGGAGTTTGCTTTTGCATCTGAAGCAAAGGCATTAAAAGAGCTTACCGATGATGTGGAAGAATTGTCCCCGGGACATTATTATTCAACAAAAGAGGGGCTCAGAGAGTTTGACAAATGCTCTGTTACCCTTCCTGAATGGGAGACTACTGAGGAAGCTATTCGTGCAGTAAGGGAAGTGATGATTGAGGCGGTAAAACAGGCACTCTCCAGTGGCAACATTGAGGGAGTTGCTTTAAGTGGCGGGCTGGACAGCTCAATTATATTAGCTGTTGCCCATCAGTATAACAAAAACATAAAAGCTTTTACTTCTACCCTGGCCGGCAACCCTGGTGCAGACCTTAAGTATGCAAAGATGTTGGCAGAATACCTTGGTGTGGAGCACCATATCTATGAAATAACACAGGAAGACATAAAAGCAGTTATACCGGATGCGGTATATTACTTAGAATCCTTTGATGAAGATTGTATTGTGGGGTTCATTGCTAACTATTATACATCCCGGCTTGCTGCAAAACATGTGAAAAGTGTGCTGGTGGGGGAAGGTGCCGACGAGCTCTTTGGCGGCTATTTCAGGGAACTCCAGGATATAGCAGACCCTGCAGAAAAAGAAAGAGTCGGCAAAAGACTGCTTGAGGTAGCTTACAATACGGCCCTGCGCAGGCTCGATCGGGGCTGGATGTCAAACAGTATTGAATATTATGCCCCCTTTCTCCATCCAGCGGTGGTTGAAATTTGTAACAGACTACCGATGGAGCTTAAGTGTCATGCTATAAGTGAGGATTATATCGTTGAAAAATGGATTCTCCGGGAAGCCTTTAGAGATATGCTTCCTCAGGAAATTGCAGATCGTCCAAAAATGAGATTTTCCCGTGGTGTTGGTGTGGATGATCAGGTAGATGCAATTGTTCCGAAAAAATTCGGGGAAAAGGAGCTTCAGGAAACTCCTGAAAGCAATAGTGGCATACACTTGCAGTCTCCTAAAGAACTGTATTACTATAGGCTATTCCAGGAACATTTTCCGCAGGGATATGAGGGACTTACAGGCCGGTGGGATCCATTCAAATAAGAAGATTAAAAACAGTCGAAAGTCATAAGTAAAATTAAAAAAAGTCGAAAGATGAAAGATAAAAGTCGGTAGTTAAAGGTTCAAAGTAGAAGTCGGAAGTGGGAAGTCAGGCAATAAAAACCTGGAAATACCTAAGCTTTTGCAGGGGCGGCTGCCCACAGCCGCCCACTGTTGTGCCGGCAATTTAACTATAATTTAGGAGGAACTAACATGATCAATAGTGCAGAAGGGGGTAAACTTAAACTTCTGAGCGAAGCAGATATTAAGGCCATTCATGATATGATTGTAAGGCTGATGGCCGATCCGGGAGTGAAGGTACCCAACACCGCGGCGCTGCGTTTGTTTAAGGAGAAAGGTGCAACGGTGGATGAGTCAACTCAGATCGTTAAGATACCCCAGTCCATGCTGGAAGAAACGTTGAAAAATGCCCCTTCCCGTGTAACCCTCTGTGGACGTCTTGAGGAAAACGACCTTACCCTGGAGAATGCGGTAACCTACCTGGGCACAGGCGGGACAGTGCTCAACTGTCTGGACCTGGAAACGGGTGAAAAGCGTCAGACCACACGGGAAGATGTCTATAATTTTGCCAGGTTTACGGACGCTCTAGAAAACATTTCATTTTTTGTAATCAATGTCTACCCCAACGAGTTGCCCTTGGAAGAGGTGGATGTTAACCGTTTCTACCATGCCATGCGAGGCACTTCCAAACACGTAATGGGGGGTATTTATACCCTTGAAGGGATGCGCCGCGTGGTTAAAATGGCCGAAGAAGTGGCCGGTGGAGCCCGTCAACTGCGGGAGCGGCCCTTTATCTCCTTTATTACCTGCGTGATGAGTCCCCTCTTACTGGATAATAAATACACAGAATTTCTGATGGAAGCGGCACGAATGGGCATTCCGGTTGCAATCCCGGCAGAACCACTGGCCGGTGCCACCGGACCCATTACCCTGGTCGGCACAGTAGCAACCAACACTATTGAAAGCCTGACCGGTGTTATCCTGGCTCAACTGGTCAATCCCGGAACACCGGTACTTTTCGGTTCTGTAGCTACCAGTATGGATATGAAAACGGGTTCATACTTGGCCGGCAGTATCGAGTCAGGATTGATCAACGCCGGACTGGCCCAGATGGCCCAGTTTTATGAACTGCCTTTTTATGCCACGGCGGGGATGTCCGACAGCAAGCTGCCCGACTGCCAGGCCGGTTACGAGAAAGCATCCACAGCCATGGTGGCTGCCCTGTCCGGTGCCAATTATATTCATGATGCAGCCGGATTGCTGGAATTCTGTATGACGGCTTCTTACGAGCAGATGGTGATTGACAACGATATAATTGGTATTTGCCTGCGGGCTACCCGGGGTATTGAGGTGAACGAGATATCCCTGGCAGAAGAGGTGATCCGTCGTGTTGGCCCAGGTGGTAATTTTATTGCCGAGGAGCACACGATCGACCATTTTCGCACAGAATTTTATTATCCCAGCGTGGCCGATCGGTTGTCCCGCAAGCAATGGGAGAAAAAAGGAAGCCTCGATACGAGGGCGCGGGCACTAATTATCGCCAAAGAACTGACGCGTGAGTATAATGCTGCTCCGCTGCCGCCGGCAGCACTGGAGAAAATCCTGGCGGAATTCAAGGAGATAAAAGCGTAGGACCTGCATCCGTAGGTGGGCGGCCCAAGGCGGGGTATTATACCCAAAGGGGAAAGTTAAGATAAATAAAAAATACGCCATCGCTTAATTATGGTAGAATTGAAGGATGAAAGGAGATGTTGCAGATGTCTGTACTGGACAAACTTGGTGAACACTTAATAGAAGGAAAAATGGGCGAGATTAAAGCCCTGGTGCAGAGCGCCCTTGACGAAAATATTGAACCAGAGGAAATTCTGGAAAAAGGGTTAATGAAGGGGATGGAGGTAGTAGGTAGACGCTTTGCCGACGAGGATATGTTTATTCCCGAGGTTATGCTTTCCGCCCGCACCATGCATACAGCCCTGGAACTCCTGCGGCCCCTTTTGGAGACAGATCAAAAACAAATGAAGATGAAAGGCCGGCTGCTCCTGGGAACGGTGGAAGGGGATATTCACGATATCGGCAAAAGTCTGGTGGAGATGATGTTTACCGCAAATGGGTTTGAAGTAATTGATTTGGGGATCAACGTGACTGCACAGGCTTTTGTGGAAGCAGTGCAGCAACACCAGCCGGATATTGTGGGCATGTCAGCCCTTTTAACTAACACAATGCCGGCCATGCAGCAGGCTATAGCAGCCATTGATGATGCTGGCCTGCGTAAGGAAGGCAAGCCCAGAATTATTGTGGGCGGGGCACCGGTAACGGAGGAATATGCAAAGGAAATCGGAGCAGACCTTTACGGTGAAAACGCCCTCGAGGGCGTGGAAATTGTGAAAGAAGCGCTGAAATAAAAGAAGT
>SKTJ01000185.1 GCA_007122565.1 Syntrophomonadaceae bacterium
GGTCTTACAGGTGGACCCACCAGATAAAAAGAGATGCCACCTGGAGCTGGCCAGCAGTTTTTCGGAACTTGAGCGCATGAAAGAAGAAATCTGGGATCTGCTGGCACCCAACTCAGAAAAAGACCTGACTGTTTTGTTCTGCCTGTACGAACTTGCCGCTAACGCGATGGAGCACGGCAACCGACTTGATCCTGGAAAAACGGTTTTTGTCGAGATAAATGTTACAGATGAATACATTCAGGCCTGCGTAGAAGACCAGGGCGAGGGTTTTAACTGGAGGGAGGCAATAGACAATACTCTGGATCTCAGTGGCAACCGGGAACGGGGCAGGGGCATCGCCATGACACGTATTTATTGCGATCAGTTGGTGTATAACGACAAAGGGAACCTGGCCATGTTTACCGTAAACCGAAGAAAGGATAAAAAGTCATCTTAAGAGCATTACGCCAGGATGAAAGGGAACAGGCTGCGCAGCGGGCTGAGCGGCATGTATTTTCAACAAATGCGCGAATTGGGACATCCAATGATTAAATATCCCCCATCTTTTAGAAATACCGGCGGGAATCCTCGGGGTCTAAAAAACTCTCTGGCTAAAAAAAAATGGCTGTACAATGGCTGTACTTAGTAAAAGCAGGATATTATGTAAGCAATTAACAAAAAAGAAGAGCGCCCAAAACCTCGATAAAATGGGCACTCCCGTTACAAATAGCTGGTGCGCCTGGCAGGGATCGAACCTGCGACACCCGGATTAGGAATCCGGTGCTCTGTCCCCTGAGCTACAGGCGCACGTTAACTATAATTATACCTTAGGAATAGCCTGTGCGCAAGATTTGAGTGCACGGTTTTTTGTCCTTAGTCATACAGCTTTTTATCAACTGTCTCTATTCGGTGGTAAAATAATGGTTGCTTTAAAGGTTTAGAAGGCTTATATTTATCTAGTAGTACACTAAACTTAGGAAAGTAGACTGATAACCGATGAAAAGACTGCAAAAGTATGTTGCTTTGTTTTTGGTGTTAATTTTATTTTCGCTGATAATTGCTGGCTGTACAACCTTAGCAAAGAAACCTCCGGCGGTGGATAGACCGGAGAACCCGGGTAAGGTGATGACACCGGAGAGCCCAGACGGAGTGGTAATCATTCCTTCAGTCATTGACACGAATGAATTAGCTGAACACGTACCAATACCCCTGGAGAAGGCGGATCAAATAGTTAAAGAATTTGCTGAAGCTTTGAACGAGGGAGACGCAATAAGGATTTTTGATTGTATGACGTTCCCTGATAACAATTATTATACCATCGATTGGACGGAGGCTGCGGTTAAAAATTATCATATTTATTTCCATGGTGAGCCAATAGAAAAAGCTGAACTGGTGGGGCCGGCAGAGTATCATCAAGGCCTGGTCTACAGGCTTTACTCAGCAGGTAGCGACAAGGAGGTTTTTGTCAATGCCTGTTATATTGATGGAGAATACATTTACGAGGATTTAATTATTTATGACAACATCTTATTTTATTCCTACAGGGCAGAACAATACCTGGAGGCGTTCTTTGATGCAATGAAGCAGAATAAACCGGAAACGATTTCATCACTGCTCACTTATGATGATTTTGCCAACCCATATCCCGAGTCCAAGGCCTTAGACATCATTGCTCATTACGAGGCGTCTTTTGACACGCAAACCCTGGAATTTATTTTTGCAGGGACGGAAACAAGAAAAGCCGACGAGGGAAACCTGGTTTACGTTATAACCGGAACAAGAGAGGGTGTACCTGCGAAACATGAAATCATGTTATGTTACGGGGATGGGCTGGTTGGATTAATAGATGATTGGATTCCTTGAATATTTTCAAAAACATAAGCGAGGATACCTAAATGCCCTGACGGACGAAAGAAACCGCTGGGCCTTTTTATTTAAGGGCGTTTTTATATTGTCGAAAAAGGGTAAATAAAACCGCCTGTTATGAGTAAAACTAACTTTAGGAGGTGAATAAAATGGATTGGTTGAGAATGGCGGCCAGTGCTCAAAGCTTAAAAGAAGGCGTGAGCCTGTTGATAAGCAGTAAATCGAAACAGATGGCCTCAGCAGACGAAAAAGTCATACAAAAAGGGGAAGAGCTGGAACAGGCTCTGGGCCAATTTATTGAAGCGCTAAAGGAAAAAACGGGATAACAGAGGGTTTGTAGTTTTTTTGTTCATTAAACAATTGGTGATGCAGCGATTTTTACATGCTGCATGGTGTAGTGAGGGACAGGTTAACGCATCTTGTAGGCCTGAACAAAGGTCAGGGCCTTATCGTAATCTTTTTTTGCTACGACCACGGCGGCTTTAAAGGGCTGGCTTTTATCACCGCCCGCATTTTTTGTTACTTTAATCTTGGCTTTGATGCCTTTTTCCAACAGGTTTTGTTGGACTTCATAAATGCTGATTCCTTTTTTTCCCAGACTTTTGCTGTCGGCGACTTCTTCCCAGTTATGTTTCGTGTACATGTAATAAAAAACTGCTGCGGCAAATAGAATCAGAACCACAAAATCGATGCCGAAAAACATGTTTAGAAATCACCTGCCCGGTGAATTAAATGCCGTACACATCCGGTGCCCTGTGGCCCAGGCAGGGCAGTTCTTCGCGAACCTTTTTAACCCGCTCGAGATCAACGTGAGCTAAAGTTATGCCTTCTTCTTCCGCTGCCCTGGCGATAACAGTTCCCCAGGGATCCACAATCATGGAGTTTCCCAGGCTTTGATAGGAGGGAGGGTGGGTTCCCATTTGATTGGGCGCAACCATGTAAACCTGGTTTTCGATGGCTCGAGCGCGGAGCAGGGGTTCCCAATGATCTTTCCCTGTTAAAAGTGCAAAAGCGGAGGGCGCAAAAATTAACTCCGCCCCTTTAAGTACCAGGCTGCGGTAGAGCTCGGGAAAACGAAGGTCGTAGCAGATACTCATTCCCCAGCGTCCAAGGGGTGTTTCCGCAACAACCACCTCCCGGCCGGACAACGTGATGCCCGACTCTAGAAAGCGCAGCCTGCCGGGTATATCAACGTCAAACAGGTGAATTTTGCGATAATAAGAGAGCAGGGAGCCGTCCGGGCCAAAAAGCGCCGATGTGTTGTAGCACATCTCCTTCTCCCCGGAAGCTTCCAGGAAGGTGCCCCCTAGCAGGTAAATTCCGTGCTCGGCCGCTTTTTGGCTTAAGATTTGAGTCAGTTTGCCTTCTTTTAGCAGATGAGTATGAGCCAGTTTATTTTTGTTGGGCCCCAAAAAATGAAAATATTCGGGAAGGGCAACCAGGGCTGCGCCCTGCCCTGCGGCTTCGTCAATAAAGCTTAGCGCTTTGTCTACATTGGTGTTTTCGTCTTGCTGAGAATTCATTTGGACCAGAGCAATTTTCATGGTTATGCACCTGTTATCATCTTTGGATTATAGTGGATAGTTTTCGCATTTTCCCAAAAATCATGCGCAAAATAATTCCAGGGCAGAAATTTCGGAAAACGGTCTTTTTAAAAAAAACCAAGTGCTTCCGTGATGAAAGCAACCTGGTCTGAAGTGGTACGCCCGCAGGGATTCGAACCCCGACTTCAGGCTCCGGAGGCCTGCGTGATATCCCTTTCACTACGGGCGCTCGAAAATATGATTTGAACCGTTAATTCGTACTTATGATATCATTTTGGGGGCCAAAAGTCAAACAAACATAAAACAACCCTATTCAGGAAAAGCTATTTTTATGAATAGGAAAAAATTACTTTATGTCGCCGGGCTCCAGGCTGGGGGCATAGCCACTCACTTAGAAATGCTGGTTACATATTTTTCGCAACACGCTGAAGTTGTTCTGGCGGTTCCTCGCAACACCGATTTGCAGCGGTTTTCCAGCCGGTTCGGTTTCCCGTGCCGGGTGATCAACTTATCCGGTCGGCTGAATCCAAAAGACGATCTTCAGGCTTCGGCTCAGCTTTACCGCATTTACCGGGAGGAAAAAGTGGATTTGCTGCATATTCACGGGTACAAGGCAGCCATGCTCGCCTTGCCTGTTTCCGGGTTATTTCGTTTACCGGTTATTTTAACCGTGCATAATTTTCCGGCTTATCCCCAGGCCAGTTACCTTCCCCTGCAGTGTTTTAACTGGGGTTTAAGGGCCCTGGATCGCCTGGTCAGTCAGTATATTACTGTGTCTGGCGCTCTAGAGAAAATGCTTGTAAAGCTGGGGGTAAACCCGTTAAAAATATGGACGGTTTACAACGGGATTGATACCGACAAGTACCCGGTTAAAAGGAGTCGA
>SKTJ01000041.1 GCA_007122565.1 Syntrophomonadaceae bacterium
TAAATTCTGACTTGTATTCTCCATTGAAGTGTTTAAACCTCCTCGTTGTTATATAAATTCCACTTATAAGAATATTGTTCCTGCACACAATTTCAAATGTTACGCAAAACAAGAATAATAATTAGTAACAGGTCAAATTTCCTCTGCTGGGAAGGAATTTGACCAAATACAACGAATTTAGAATATAATGTACAAAGAGGGAGGTATAACCATGAAGAAATACGCATATATGCTTTTACTTTTTCTTTTAGTATCCGGCATAGCGACCCCGGTGGTAGCGAGCGAAATACGGGTTGTGGTGGATGGAGAAACGGTGGAGTTTGCCCATCCCCCTATATTGGAAAAAAACCGCACGCTGGTACCTATGCGGGAAATATTTACAGCTATCGGCGCTGCAGTCACATGGGACGATACGACAAGAACAGCTTTAGCCGTTGTGGATGATGTTCAGGTAAGTATACCCATTGGAAGCAATCTGCCAACGGTTAATGATATTCCCATACCGATTGATGTACCGTCCATGTTAGTGGGTAACCGTACGTATATCCCGCTGCGCTTTGCTGCCGAGTCCCTCGGCGGCGATGTGATCTGGGACGCTTCCACCAATACGGCAATCATAACCACGGCTACTACAACCGTCACGGCCGAGGAGGAAGACCAGGATGGGGAAAGGAATAAGAGCGACAAAATAGATATTAACGCGGTCGGGCAGGAGATTCTGGCTGCCATCGATGGAATTAGCGAAGCAGTGGCAGCGGACCTCCTCGCTTACCGTGAAGCCAATATTCTCTACCGAAGCTTTGATGAAATAAGAAATGTACCTTCAGTAACTGACACTTTATTTGATGTATTGGCGGAGCAGATACGGATTGTATACACAGACGAGGGGATAGGAAGCTGGTATGGCCCGAAGTTTCACGGCAACAGGACCTACTTCGGTGAAATTTACGATATGCATCTGCACACAGCTGCTCATCCGAGTCTGCCTCTGAATACAATGGTATATGTTACATTTCCAGAAACGGGTCGCAGTGTTTGGGTGCGGATCAACGATCGGGGACCCAATCAAATAGTACATCCTGACCGCATTATAGACCTTTCTCTTGCTGCTGCCGATCTCATCGGCCTGACCCCTTATGGGATTGGAAGGGTTAAGCTGGAGATAGTCAAGGAAAGATAATAAGTGAGCAATTAAATTACCGCCAGCAGGAGAATGCCGGCGATCGTGCCAACGACGGCGCCGAATGTTCCCGCGTGTGCCTGGCCTTTAATTTGCGATCCGGGGATAAGTTCATTGAAGATAATAAATAACATCGCCCCGCCGGCGAAGCCCAGGGACATTGACAGGATCAGCGGAGAGATAGCGCCGATACTGGCGCCCAGAAAGGCGCCCACACCCATGGGAAGCCCGGCCAGTCCCGTATACAGCAGTATCCACCTGATACGCATGCCTCCGGCGCAGAGTGGACAGGCCATGGCGATCCCTTCCGGAATATTGTGAATGGCGATCGTTAAGGCCAGGGTAAAGCCTAGGGCTGGGGAGGCGATGTAGCCGGCGCCGATGGCCAGTCCTTCAGGGAGATTATGCATGGCGATCCCCAGTCCCAGAAGGGTACCTGTCCGGATAAATCTCGCCATCTCATCACCGGTTTCAAAGATATGGAAATGGGGAAGTTTTACGTCAAGGATGAGGATGATGGTAGCCCCAATGATCAAGCCTAAAATTGCTGTGAAAAAACTCCCCGCTTCTACAGCCTCGGGAAGTAAATCTATCAGCACGATGGCCAACATGATCCCGGCGGCAAAACCCAGGATAAAGCTAATAAGTGATTTACTCGGGTTTTTTACGAAAAGTGCTAATACAGCCCCCGAACCGGTACCCAGCACACCGGCCATCAGCCCGATCAGGGTGATCTGCAGAACTTCGTTCATATTCATGACCGCCTTCCTTCTTTACCAACGTGCATATTTTATACAATAATAAGCGAGGCTGTCAAACATAAATTCCTATTCTATATATTATCAGGGAAGGTATAAGTGGTGCATGGTGAATATTTAGGCAAAAGATGAGGTGAGGGATTGGTTGAAATAACAGAACTCAAAGGTGATATTTGGCAGGTTGATCTGGAAGAAAGAGGCGAACCTGGTTCTACCGCGGGTTATTTTATTAAAGGTGACAGGGATTGGATGCTTTTGGAAACAGGCCCGGCCAGTTCAGCGGAAAATATATTGGAGGCTGCAGCCCACATCGGGATAGCCCATCAACAGGTGAAGCACATGGGCGTAACCCATATACACATTGACCATGCCGGCGGCCTGGGGACGATGTGCTGCTACTTCAGCGAAGCGAAATTATGGGTACATCCGCGGGGAATAAAGCATATGATTGACCCAACCCGCCTAATCGCAGGTTCCAGGGCGGCTCACGGTGAAAAAAAGATGCAGCAGTTCGGCGAAATTTTGCCCGTCCCTGAAAACAGGCTCACTCCAGCCCTGGATGGATGCAACATCCATCTGGGGGATAGGGTGCTCGAGGTGTGGGAAACACCGGGTCATGCCAGGCATCATGTTTGTTTTTATGACACCATTACCAGGGGATTATTCAGCGGCGATGAGGCAGGGGTGTATTTCCCCCGTCTCTCCAAACTGCTTAACCGGCCGGTCCTTCGTCCTTCCACGCCTGCGCCTGATTTTGATGGGGCATTAATGCAGCAATCCCTAAATCGGTTAGCCTTGTATGAACTGGAGGCCATTTACTACACTCATTTTGGCGCTGCAGCGCCGGCACAATTTTTGCTGGAACTTGTGATCGGACAGTTGTCTATCCAAATGCATATGGCCAAAACTTATCAGGCAGAACAGGATGCCCTGCAAAAATTAGGCATCGCCGTGCGGCAACAATTGGCGCAGGGGCTGGGGCTGCCCACTGCCCGGGCTGGGGAAAAACTTGATCAAAGGTTGGGCAATGAAATAGACTTGCTGCTGGAGCCTTCACAAAACTCAGCGGCAGGGTTGCTCGTTAGTTTAAATAAAAATAACAATTTACACTGACCTTATTGCAGCAGACACCCTATTTTGAAAAAGGAGACAATGCCTTTGGAAAATAAAACGGGGACAAGTGGGAAAAAAGATGGACCAAAACCGCTGGAGGGTGTACGCGTGCTCGGACTGGAACAGTATATTGCCGGGCCTTATTGCTCAATGCTCCTGGCTGACGCGGGAGCGGAAGTGTTTAAGCTTGAAAGGCCCCCCCATGGGGATCCCCGCCGTTATATCGGTCCTTTATTACCTGACGAAAAAGGGGAGATCAAAAGCGGTGGTTTCCTGGAGTACAATCGCAACAAGAAAAGTATTACCCTTGATCTGCAAAAAGAAGAGGGAAAAGAGATATTTAAAGAGCTGATACGCTCATTTGATGTGCTCCTGGTTAATTTGCGTCCGGGAGTGCTGGATAAATTTGGGCTGGGTTATGAAGTTTTACAGGCTATAAATCCCCGGCTCATTTTTGCCAGTATTACCGGATTCGGGGAAATGCCCGGGTACCGGGGCCCCTACTGGGAGCGGCCCGCCTTTGATGTTGTGGCGGAAGCGATGGGCGGGATCATGGAGATGGTTGGTTTCGCGGACCGGCCGCCCCAGTATACTATTTTCGGTGTACCCGATCTGGTAACCGCCGTCTATACGGCTTACGGGATTATGCTGGCCCTTTTTCAGAGAGCACTCACCGGAGAGGGACAATTTGTGGAATCACCCATGTATGACAGCATGATTGCCCTTAACGAAAGAGCCGTGATGCAGTATTCTTTTTCCGGCATTTCCCCGTCCCGTGGCAGTGAGAAATTGCAGGGCCCCAGGGGAAGTTTTATGGCAAAAGATGGATACATTGCCTTCAGTACACCAACTGATGAGATTTGGTACCGTTTTGCCCGGGTTATCGGCCGGGAAGACTTGAACGACGATCCCCGCTGTCAAACCGGCCCGGCCCGGGCTGAGCATACAGAAAGCTTTTTACGCTCCATTATTGAAGCGTGGCTCAAGGAGAAAAGCAGGAAAGAAGCGGTGCGAATACTTTATCAGGCAGGCGTGCCGGCCGGCCCGGTGCACAACATGGACGATATATTCAACTGTCCTCAGATCGAATCAAGAAAGATGCTGATTGACGTTCCTGTGCCGGGGTTGGGCACTTATCGCATGGCCCGGTCTCCCGTTTTACTATCTTCATCTCCCCGTTTTGAAGGAA
>SKTJ01000172.1 GCA_007122565.1 Syntrophomonadaceae bacterium
TTCAACTACCTCCTCAGGGTTACGGAAAAAGAAAAGCTGGTGCCTGAACTAAAAGCGCTGAGCGCCGCCATGCTCTCAGCCAGTGAAGGGCAGTACGAAGCCCTCAAGGGCACGGACTGGGAAAACGCCGCCAGGCGGAACATGGGCTTTTTTGCCGTGGCGGGTAGGCTTTTGGACGATAAAATGCCGGTCCCCGACGCGGTAAAAGAGGTTGTGGAAGAGGAGCTCAAGCTCATCGAAAGCCGCTCCAGCATCGAAGTTTCCCCGCTTATGAATATGGGGCAGGACCTGGATATTTTTGATGCGCTGAAGGAAGATTACACCCAGTACATTCCCCGGGGCCATTATGATGGTGATGAAATGCTGGAGGCCTATTTCCAAACCATGATGTGGTACGGGCGCATGACCTTCCGGCTGCGCAGCGAGGATGAAACCCGGTCGGCCGTTCTGATCACCCTGGCCCTTGCTGAGGGCGACAACAGCGTCAGCTGGGATAGAATATACCAGCCCACCTGCTTTTTTGTGGGCAAGACCGACGACCTCTCCTACCTGGAGTACCGGGAACTGCTGGAAGAAATCTACGGCAGCGGAGCCGGGCTGGAGGAAATCAGCGCCAGCGGGGTGGAAAAATGGGAGGCCTTTATGAAGGAGGCAGCCAAACTCCAGCCCCCGCAAATCAACTCCATCCCCATCTTTGACGCGGAAATACAGCCTGACCGCCAGCATGAAATGATGGGTTTTCGCTTTATGGGGCAGCGCTTTACCCTGGACGCCTCCATTTTCCAGCGGCTGGTCTACCGGGAAGTGGGTGAAAACAGCCAGGGCGAAAGGAGAATGCTGCCAAGGGCACTGGATATACCCGCGGCCATGGGCTCGCAAGAAGCTTACACCATCTTAGATGACGAAAATGAAACGGACTACAGCGACTATCCTGAGAACATGCAAAAAATGAGGGACTTTATCAGCACCCTGGACAAAGACACCTGGGTGCAGAACCTCTACTGGGGCTGGATGTACACCCTCGATTCCCTCCTGGGGGAGAAGGGAGAAGGATATCCCTCCTTTATGCAAAACACGGCCTGGACCCGGAAGAACTTAAACACCTTCCTGTCCAGCTGGACCGAACTCAAGCACGATACGATCCTCTACGCCAAGCAGGTTTACGCGGAAATGGGCGGTGGGATGGAGGGGGTAGATGACCGCGGCTACGTGGAGCCCAATCCTGAACTCTACGCCCGCCTGGCCGCACTGGTCGAGATGACACGGGAAGGCCTTGACTCCCGAGATCTATTGGAGATGCGGGATTACGAAAGCCTGCAGCGCCTGGAGCAGCTGGCCCTCTTCTTAAAGGGTATTTCGGAAAAACAGCTCTCCGGTATTCCCCTTACCGATGAAGAATATGACCTGATTCGCTCATACGGCGGGCAGCTGGAGCACTTCTGGCTGGAGGCCCTGCGGGACAAAGGTGTGGACCACCGTTCCGCCATTTTCGATAACCCGGCAGCCCTGGTGGTCGATGTGGCCACCGACCCCGGCGGCCAGGTTCTGCAGCAGGCGACAGGGCATATCTATGAAATCTATGCGGTGGTTCCCGTTGAGGGCAGCCTCAGGATCGCCCGGGGCGGCGTCTTTTCACACTACGAGTTTGCCTGGCCTCTGCAAGACCGGCTGACCAACAAAAAATGGCACGAGCTTCTGGACACGAACCAGGCGCCACCCCTGGCCCCGTGGACCGAAGCCTTTATCGCCCCATGAAATTGATCCGGCTTACAGCGGTTTTCGTTTTAACGGCCCTGCTCCTGGGCCGGCTTGCCGCAACGGGTATGCAGCCCCCCGGCGGTAGCGGGGAATTTGATGATTTCCAGGGCTTCAGGGAAGCCCGCCTGAAACTCCCGGAAAAACAAGGCTCCCCCTGTTCAGTGGAACCGGGGGAAATGCCTCCCCTTTACGCATACAGGCTGGCCCAAACCGTCCAATTTGACCTGGACGGGGACGGCACACCGGAAAAATTCACGCTGCGGGAGGGCCGGCTGACGGTGGAGGCCGCCTGGGGCATCATCTGGGAATCCCCCCATGACTGGTGGGTGGAATACTTTTTTTTGGGTGACGCCAACAACGACGGCTCGCAGGATCTCAATCTCATCGTCTGGAAGGAAGGGCGTTTTGGCCCCCAAAAGCCCTTCTGGGTGGAAGAGGAAGACCCGGGCGTAAAAAACCATTTCTTCGTCTTCAAGCTGGAAAAAGGCACGATCAAGCCGGTCTGGCAGTCCTCCAGCCTGGACCGTCCCAACTACTGGGCTGCCCTTATCGATCACAATGGCGACGGCCATAACGAGCTGGTAGCCCTGGAAGGCTGTTACGACGACCACTCGCTGCAGAAAGTCACCCTGTGGACCTGGAACGGTTGGGGTTTTTCCCGCATCGATTAACGGCAGTGATTAAGAATAAGGATGTGTTGGTTGCGATGCTTATCGCGGCCGCACTATAACATAAATTGTTTAAATATTTTTGCATTTGCAGGAAAGGGGAAACGTTTTGAAAAAAATTCTTATAGTCCTTTGCCTGGCCATATTTCTGGTTTTTCTCACCCTTGGATGCGGCAGTGAACGTGAAGTGTGTGAAGAATACTGAGTTCTAAGGGATGACCGGAAACCGCCTAGACTTACCGTTTCACTTATAAATCTTCTCTGCTAACTCGCGTGTAGTACCGGTACCAAATATATGATACGGCAACCAAAATGAAACTGATTAAGACAGAAAGGGCGCCGGTTTTTACCACGAGCAGGAGCAGTCCCGCGATGCTGAAAATCTGCAGCCAAGGACAGAATGGGGCTCGAAATGCGGGGCGATATGTTTCTTTATTTTGCTTGCGTATGATTATTACAGCAAGGTTAGTGAGAATATACGTAAGGATTAGCAGTGAAGATGCAACCTCCACCAGCATCTCTAGCTTCAGCCACATAATGGCTGCCAGAATGAATCCGCCTGTAAATAATGTAGACATATAGGGTACGTGAGTCTGTGCCAGGGAGTTTTGAAAAAAGCTGGGAATCAGGCGATCCCGGCTCATAGCCAGGGGGTAGCGGGATGCCGAGGCTATCCCTGCGTTGGCTGTCGTAACGAAGGCCAGTAGCGCGGCAATGGTGGTTAATATAACTCCATTTCGGCCCAGGTAAGCTGCAGCTCCGTCGGCAACGGGCGTTAAGGAATCCTGTAAAATATTAGGTTCAAGGGTGCCAATTACTACAAAGATGACCAGTGTATAGACTATCCCAGTTAGGCCCAAGGCTATCAGCATACCGAGAGGGATATTTGTTTTTGGTTGCTTAACTTCCTCTGCCAGGCCGGTAATACTCAGCATGCCCCCGTACGAGATAAATATGAAGCCCGCCGTTGCTAAAATAGAACCGGGGCCGTAAGGAGCAAAAGGCACAAATCTCTCTGCGGAGATAGATGTCAGCCCATATAAAGAGATAAATAACAGCAAGCCTGTCAGGAATCCGGTCAGCAGGGTCTGGGTTTTACCAACCAGCCTAATGCCACGCATATTAATAATGATAAATAATATACAAAAAGCTATTGAAATATAGATGGGGCTTATCTGGATAAACACTGCACTGTACACACCTAAGCCGATCAAGGAGAAGGAACTCTTTAAACTGATGGAGAACCAACGGGCGAAACCGGCAATGGCGCCAAAGCCCGGGCCCATACTTTTGTTGACGAAAAAGTATACCCCTCCCGCTTTAGGCATTGTTGTAGCCAGTTCGGCTGCACTAAGCATGGTCGGCAAGGCGATCAGCGCCGCTAGCAGGTAGGAGAGGAGCACAGCTGGCCCGACCCGGGAAAAAGCGATGCCAGGAATGACAAAGAGGCCTGAGGAGATCATTGAACCAGTTGTAATTGTAATCACATCAATCAGTCTGAGCTCTCTTCGCAGAAGCGAACCTGATACTTTCTCTGAACCTGTGGACATCGAGTTTTGCTCCATCTCTGTTTATAAATTATTTTACCACGACTTTAAGGATTAAAAGAAGAGCAAACCGTCCAGTATAAAAAATAATCTTCACAGAAAGATTATATTTTTTTATAGGATTGTCACCATCCTTTTTACAAGTTTTAGGTAACATAACAGCTATCATTGCTGAAATGTTGAGGAGTCAGTAAAACATGAGTTAATTGCTGCTCATTATACATATTCCCATTTGGCTAATAATAATAAGAATTAAA
>SKTJ01000161.1 GCA_007122565.1 Syntrophomonadaceae bacterium
CGCAGAACCCAAAGCGGGTTTTCAGCCGCGATCAATTAATGGAAAAAGCCTGGGGATACGATTATACGGGGGACAGCAGATCAATTGATATCTGTATTACGAGGCTGCGCAAAAAAATTGAAGATGACAGCAGCCGGCCCGAATATATACTTACTGCCTATGGTTTTGGCTATCAGTTTGGAGGTTCTTAATTATGAAATTTAGAACCAGGTTGATCGTTTATTATCTGGCAGCAGCATTAATCGCCATGTCATTAGTGGGACTGGCTGTCTTACGGGGGATCGAACACTACGGCATGCTGGCAGTGGAAGAGCAGCTGATTGAGCAAAGCGAGTCAGCCCTTGTCTATGCCAAGCAGGTCTACTTTTTAGAGAGAAATGAATCACAGGAACTGTCAAGGCAAACTGCCAGGCACATTACCAACAACCTCAGTGCGGGACAGCGGCAGGTGAGAATTTATGATCAGCAGTTAAATTTGTTAAGCGCCTCTGTGAACGGGGTTGAACAGGCTTTAGATGGAGTGGGCATACCGTCTGCCGGCTCTCTGGCTTCAGCCTTAGCCGGTAATTATGCCTATGTAGTGCGAAACAACAATGTCTACTTTGCAGCTCCTATTGACCTGGCGGGGGAGGCTGCAGGAGTGCTTGAGTTTGTTTATCCACTGGACTTTCTGAATGAAGTGCTGCGTGTAACAAGCCGCATCTTTATGATGGGAGCAGCAGGATTTGGCATTATCATTACCTTGTTCAGTATTGCCATTGCCGGCAAAATGGTTGCTCCGATTAAACAATTGGTAAAAGCGACTGATAAATATGCAAAGCGGGACTTTTCCCCTCTGGATATTAAGCGGGCGGATGAACTGGGCCAGCTAAGTGAGAGCTTTAACCAGATGGGGGAGAAGTTGCAGGAGTACATTCAAAGGCAAAAACAATTTGTGTCCAATGTTTCCCACGAATTGCGCACGCCACTCACTGCCATTAAGGGCTATGCTGAGTATATGACAACAGAGGTAAAGGGGAAGCCTGATCTGGAAAAGGCCGTTTATCACCTTAATAACGAGTCAGCCCGTCTTGCGAAGTTAGTTGACGAACTGCTGCTCCTTTCCCGCATTGATGCCAATAAAGAACAATTTTTGTTCGAGAAACTGGATTTTAGCCAACTGGTAGTGGAAACAACTTCACGCCTTAATATACGTGCTAAAAAATATAAAGTGGCAATAGAGCTTCATGTTGAACCGGATGTTTATGTTTTCGGGGATCAGTTAAAGCTGGCCCAGGTTATCATCAATCTCCTGGATAATGGGATTAAGTTTTCACCTGTTAACAGCTCCGTTGAGGTTTGTCTGCAGGCTAAAAATGAAAAGGCAAAGCTTATCATTAAAGACAGGGGTATGGGCATCCCAAAGCAGGATCTGGAGAAAGTATTTGATCGTTTTTACCGGGCAGAAAATGCCGCCTCCGTTGGTGGTACCGGCTTAGGCCTGGCTATTGCCAAAGAGATAATTACCTCCCATAAGGGAACCATTACGCTCAGCTCACGTCCTAAAGGTGAGGGCACTAAATTGGAAGTCAGTTTGCCCCAGCCTTAAAACTGTTACAACTCTGTTACAAGATTGAAGCGGTCTTGAAGTAACTTCCTGTTATTATTAAAAAGAGTCGGGAAACTCCCGATATCATTGAGGAAGAAGAAGGAGGATTTAATAATGAAGCGGATGATGTACTTATTGGTAGTAGTAATTTTAGTAATTGGCCTTGTTGGTTGCAGTGGGTCCGGCCAGCCAGGCGATCCGGACAATGGGCAGAATGTAAATCAGGGTGAAACGGGGAATGATAATAAAGAGCCAAATGGCGATGTAACAATAATTCCCCGGGATAAAGATCAGGAAATAGAAGTGGTGGGTATTGATGAGCTGCATCGTGGAAGAGCCTGGGATATTACCCCTGATGGGAAAACGCTTTTATTTTCCTGGGATGAGGATGCAGTTGAAAAGGATTCCGGTGGTGAGGTGAGGCCCCCTGCTTTTCTCTATGCCATGAATTTAGTTGACCAAACTATTGAAAAGCTCAGTACCGGCGCGATGAATCAGGGTTTTGCCAGTTACTCTCCCGATGGAAAGCTAATTGCTTTTATGGAAAACGAAGGAGAGGTTTTCTTCTCCTTTGTAATGGAGAACAGGGCAAATGCTGATAAAGTAGCGCTTAAAGGTGGTAAAGGAGATAATATTTTACTAACTGCCCCGCCTCTAAACTGGTCTCCGGACGGCGAGCTTATTGCAGTTTCAGAATTCTATATGAATAACGGACAAATTAAGTTCTTTAATACAAAAGGCAGCGAGAAGAAAGTAATTACAGGTAACAAGATGACAATTCCCTGGTTTTTGGATAGGGAGACTTTATTATTTATTGAAGATAGGGCTATCGTGGCATTGGATATAACGGCTGCTGACGCAGTGCCTAAGCAAATAACAGCAGGCATTGATTATGTAGTGTCGCCAAACAAACAGCGCCTTGCTTATATCCCGGAAGCTGGTGATGAGTTAAAGATTAAGGTAGCTGCCCTGGACGGCAACATAGAGCTGGGTTCAGTATTGGCAGAGGTGAATGTGGGCTGGGGGTATCAATTTACCTGGTCGCCTGACAGTCAATACCTCCTTTATACAGACGGCGGCAGCGTTTGGCTCCTTAATCCGGAAACCAATGTTAAAAAAGAATTGGCTTCAGGTATGAATTTTATCTTAAACCTGCACTGGTCAACTAATAATGAAATTATCTTCAGCGCCATGCCCGCTGATACAGGTGACGATATTGTGCGCACCTACCGCATCGAGCTTAAATAAAAAAAAAGAGGGGGAAGAAATAATGCTGAGAGAGAATTATTTACCAAAGATGCTGCTTGGATTGGTCTTGATCATCTCATTAACTATGGCGGCATGCAGTCCCCAATTACCTGACTTACCTGACGCGCCTGACACCCAACCACCACCGGTTGATGATCCACCGTCCGTACAGGAAGCACAAGCAGCAGTCTACTATGTGAAAATGACCGATACGGATGCTTATTTGGTACGGGAGGTTCATGCGGTCACCGTGGTAGAACGTATTGAAATAGCAGTTTTAGAGCAGTTAATTCACGGCGAGCCGCTTACAGAAGGAGCTTTTCGGGTACTGCCTCCAGACACAAGTGTACTGGGCATAGATGTTGTGGATGGATTGGCTACCATCGACTTTTCCAGGGAGGTTTTAAACGCCAATGTAGGTGCTGCAGGTGAAGCATTAGGCATTCAGAGCATTGTGAATACCCTTACCGAATTGCCTGAAATTGAGCAGGTGATGTTTCTTGTGGAAGGAGATCTTGACGAGCGGGCACAGGATTGGTGGGGCCACATTGGATTGGCGGATGTGCAGCCGTTTGAGCGGGATCTCTCAATGGTGTGGGAACCGGCTATTTGGGTAAATGAACCACAGCCTGGAATTGAAGTGAACAGTCCCCTTACCGTTCAGGGAAGTGCCAGGGTTTACGAGGCTACAGTCAACCTGCGTCTGATTGACCGGGATGGGGAAGTGCTGGTGGATACCTTTACAACCGCTACTGCCGGAGGCCCCGCGAGGGGAGAGTTTGAAGCAGTTTTGGAATTCCCTGCTCCCTCCACCGGGGAAGGCCATATCGAGGTATTCTGGATCAGCCCTAAAGACGGCAGCGAACAGGATAAAGTGAATATCCCCGTTAAGTTTTAGATACGTTTGAAACTGCTTAGAATTCAGGGGTCAGGAGTCAGTAGTCAGGGGTCAGGAGTCAGTATAGAAGATCAAAAAACGTAGAATATAACCTTTTGTTGGTTAGCCCATCTCCGGGATTGTGCTAAATAACTACACAATCTTTTGGAGGTGGGTTTTTTGAGCTTACCTTTTCCGTGGTTATTAATGCCATTTACACTCCGTTGCATCCATGCTAAAGTTTAAGTGGATACCCGGATAGATTAGGAGATTTATGTGTTATCACTCTAAAGGATTAATCCTTATTTAATACTTTTTTAACCATGCTTCCATGCTTTTAAGCGATTTTTTTTTCTTTGAAAGTCTTGTAAAGTAGAAGTAGTCAGAAAGCGGCAGGTGATGCAAGGGTTGGCGTGGGCGCGAAAGCAGGCACAATAATGGCCTGCCAGGTAATGAAAACGCTATTTTTTTGGTTTTAAGAATAATTATTCATAGTAAAAACATAAGTAGAGGTGTTGAAAAATGAGGTATGCAGAGACAGGGTATAATTTAGAAATTGATTTATCAAGTGGAAACATTGAAAGGGTGGAATCGGACCCTGGATTAACCGAACTTTATCTGGGGGGGCTGGGTACGAACGCCAAACTTTTATGGGACAGGGTTCCCCCTGAAACCGAACCCTTTTCTCCTGATAATCTGCTAATATTTAGCGCCGGTCTCCTGTGTGGTACACCTGCTCCCGGTGCTAACCGGACTATTATTTCCACCTATTCTCCTCAGACCCTGTTTATGGCATTTTCAATGATGGGGGGATTTTTTGCGCCGGAATTGAAGTATGCCGGTTATGACAAAGTGATTTTCCGCGGTAAATCTCCCGAACTGGTATATGTATGGATAAACAATGACAAAGTGGAATTACGTGATGCCTCTCATTTACAGGGCAAAGGCGCTGTTGAAACTGAAACACTGATCAGGCAGGAATTAGGGGACCCAAACGTCCAGGTGGCTGCGATTGGCCTGGCAGGAGAAAACAGGGTCTATATGGCTTCCATCGAGCACGGCAGGTCCAGTGCCAGCCGGCTTGGCATCGGTGCTGTGATGGGAGACAAGAAGATAAAGGCGATCGCTGTACGCGGCACAAAGGACCTCAATATTGCCCGCCCGGCTGAATTTATGGAAATCTGTAACGAAGTGATGGAATATATACCGGAGCGGGACGGTAACCCGGTGCCGGGGGTTATGCCCATTTTAGCCGGGCTGGGATCACCGAAAGAGATGTTAATCCATGACGAGAAGTGGCACACCGAAAATTTCATGTGGGGAAATGCCCGCACGCGGCAAAAAAATTATTGGACCAAGGATGTTGAAGAGAAGTGGAAGGAGACGCAGGAGAGTGTGCGGACGCGCTTAATCAGTTGCTATAACTGCCCCATGAAATGCGGGGCCATAGTTTCCGTCCCGGGAATTTCAAGATATATGATGAAATGTTTCTCCAAGCTTACTTATACCATGGCCGCCTATTCAGACCTGGATTTTGGTTTTAGGATTGCCCAGCGTGCTACCGAGTATGGCGTGGACGGATTCTCAATGCCGCAAGTCATGGCCTTTGCCCTTGAACTTTATGAAGCCGGGATCCTCACCGACGATGACTTCCCGGGAATGCCCTCTGATAATGAGGGGAGATTTTACTGGTTGCTTGACCGCATTGTGCGGCGGGAAGGGATTGGTGATGTTTTGGCCGACGGTGTCTATTGGGCAGCCCGTAAGATTGGTAACGGTGCAGAGGAATACGATCATAATACCATTAAGAAGCATGAGCAGCTGCCCCTCAAACTCTCCATGCTCAATCCTATATATTTCCTGATGTGGGCTACCGGTGAGAAGATAAACATTACGCAAATAGAGGGGAATTTTCCCCAGGCGCCTTTCCCCACGATGGAGGAGAAAGAAGCCTTTGTCAAGGATTGGATCCATGTTCCCGATGAAAAGTTTAAGGATTATTTCTTAAAATGGGAACTGCGGGGAGAAAACTCATTTCCATATTATCCAACTCCTGAAGCTACTTGTGATATTGTTGACTGGCAGGAGACAATGCACTACATTGATGATTCCCTCGGGATGTGCGCCGGTTTGTCATCATTCCCCCTGAAGCCCCCCTACCATATACACAATTTTCCGAAATTGATTTCGGCAGCCACGGGGATTGATATTGATAAGGATGAACTATGGAAAATTGCCAAGCGGAACCGAACTTTAATTAGAGCCATTAATGTAAGAAAGGGATTAAGAAGAGCAGATGATAAGCCTCCCGAAAACCATTGGAAGAAGAGATTTCCTGAACTTGAAGAGCAGCTCTTAAATGCGTATTACAACCTAAAGGGTTTTAATGAAGACGGTGTTCCCACTAAAGAGTCTTTACATGATTTAAATATGGATTATATTAGCGAAGACTTTGAAAAGAGAGGGATCTTAAAAGATGAGCAAAGTGATGAAGAAAGTTAAGACAATTAAGATCGATCTTGAAAAGTGTAATGGTTGCCGGGCCTGTGAGTTAATCTGCTCCGCATATCATGCTGAACCAAAATACAGCAGCAATAATCCGGCACGGTCACGCATTCGCATGATCCGTGAACCACTGCAGGACGTATATCTTCCTGTCTACGCGGGGGAGTATACGCCGGCCGAGTGTATGGGCAGAGACAAATATGTGATTGACGGCAAGGAATATGAGGAGTGTGCTTTCTGCAGGGCTTCCTGCCCCTCGCGGGATGCTTTTAAAGAACCTGATTCCGGCCTGCCCCTCAAGTGCGATATGTGTGAAGACGAAGAAGTGCCCTTGTGCGTTAAGTGGTGCATACATGATGCCCTGACTTACGAGGAAAGGGAAGAAGAAGTGGAAGAAGAAGTAATGGTTGAGGAAATAGAGACAGGCTTAAAATCATTGGTTGACAAGTATGGATTTGAAAATCTGGTGGATACGGTTGCCCGGCTGTCCCAGAAAGAGAAATAAATTTAAATTTGATATTAAGAATCCAGACTTCTGATTACTGAGTGCCGGGCATTACAAAACTTTAAGGCGAAAGAAGGGATAAAAGTCGTGGAGACTGAAGCCCCGATTAATGAGGTTATAGAGGAAATAAAAGAAAGCGGCGGAGACGCCGTCAAATACTGCTATCAATGCGGAAAGTGCGACACCGTTTGCCCCTGGAACAGGGTTACAAATTTCAGTATGCGTAAGCTAATCCGGGAGGCGACATTCGGTATACCGGAGATAGATCTTGAAGAGACCTGGCGTTGTACTACCTGTGGGAAGTGCCCTCAGGAATGCCCCCGGGACGTTAAACAGATAGACGACGTGGTAGCCCTGCGCCGGATTGCCACGGATTATGGTGTTTCTCCTGCAATTCTCAAGCCCGTCCGCTCCGCAAACGCAAGCCTTGCTGCAGAAGGTAACCCCTTAGGTGCAGAACGGGCAAAGCGGGCCGACTGGGCTGAGGGCCTCAATGTAAAAACATTTACGGAAGAGATGGAAGTTTTATATTTCCCCTGTTGTTACGTCACCTATGATCAAAGATTAAAGGAAGTTGCCCAGGCTACGGCCCGTATCTTAGGCAAAGCAGGAGTGGAATTTGGGATCCTGGGCACCAGTGAGAATTGCTGTGGCGAAAGCATCCGTAAGACCGGCAATGAGGAAACATTTAAAAGCCTGGCCCGGGAAAACATTAAAACTTTTATCGATAGGGGAGTAAAGAAAATTCTTGTCTCTTCCCCTCACTGCTACCACACATTCAAGAACGAATATCCTGAATTTAAGGCTAACTTTGAGGTGGTTCATACCTCTCAGTATTTACTCGAGCTTATCGATGAGGGAAAGCTTCAGATCAACAAGGAGTGTAAGAAGAAAGTCACGTATCATGACCCATGTTACTTGGGCCGCCATAATGGCATCTACGAAGAACCGCGGGAGTTCTTAAAGAAGATACCCGGTTTGGAATTAAGGGAGATGAATGAGTCCCGGGATAACAGTCTCTGTTGCGGCATGGGAGGCGGCAGGATTTGGATTGATACTGACATGGCTGAAAGATTCTCCAACCTCAGAATAGAAGAAGCAATTGGGCTTGGTGCTGAGATGTTGGTTACCTCCTGCCCCTATTGTATCGATGCCCTTGAGGAGAGCAGGTCAGGCCTGAATCATGAGGATGTCATCCAGGTTAAGGACATCACGGAGATCCTCGAGGAATTAATTTAGAAAACCTGATGAGGTGATAGAAGGTGGATAAAGAACTAATGGAAAAAGAATTGGAAAAAGTTGGCGGACAGCTTTTAAAAAGCTTCGCCGACAGTAATTTTGGAGATGTGATGGTTCTGGGTGGAGGGATCAGTGGTATTCAGGCTTCACTGGACCTTGCTGCCGCTGGTTTTAAGGTTTACCTTGTTGACAAGGCACCTGCCATTGGGGGCCATATGGCACAGCTTGACAAGACTTTTCCCACCAATGATTGCTCTATGTGAATACTCTCACCCAAACTGGTCGAGGTCGACCGGCATACGAATATAGAGGTACTTTCTCTTACTGAAGTAAGTTGTGTGGAAGGGGACGCAGGAAACTTTAAGGTAACGCTGAACAGAATGCCCAGATATATTAATGAGGACAAATGCACCGGTTGTACTGTCTGTGTGGAATACTGCCCGGTCCATTACCCTGATCAATTTAATCAGGAAATATCACAGAATAAAGCCGTCCATATATACTACTCTCAGGCAATACCCTTAATCACATATATAGATGAAAGCTGTCTTTATCTTAAAGAGAAGAAATGTCGTATCTGCGAAGCAGTGTGCAAGAATGACGCCATAAATTTAAATCAAAAGGCGAAGCAGATGGAAATTAAAGTAGGGGCAATCGTGTTGGCTCCGGGCTTTGAGCCATTTGATCCCAAGGTGAGGGATCAATACCACTACGGTGAGTTTGCCAACGTGATCACCAGTATGGACTATGAACGGGTGTTATGCGCCACCGGGCCATACGAAGGTGAGATCCTGCGTGCGTCCGACTTGAAACATCCATCAAAAATAGCCTGGATTCAATGCGTTGGGTCAAGACAGGTTAACCCGGAAGGCGCTAACAGCTATTGTTCATCTGTATGCTGCACTTATACCCAAAAACAGGTGATTTTAACAAAAGACCACAACGCAACAGCTGAATGTACCATATTTCATAATGATATTCGCTCCTATGGGAAGGATTTTGAGCGGTTTTACGCAAGGACGGAGAATCTTCCCGGCGTTCAATTTATCAGAAGCTATGTATCAGTCGTAAAAGAGGACCCGGTTACAAAAAATGTGACGATCAGATATTCCACCACCGATGATGGCGTGAAGGAAGAAGAATTCGATATGGTGGTATTGTCCGTGGGACTGAATCCTCCGGTTGATTTTAAGGAAATGACAGATAAGTTCGGTATTGAGCTTAATGCTCACGGATTCTGTGAAACAAATCCGGTTAATCCCATGGAGACCTCGCGCCCCGGTTTTTATATCAGTGGAGCCTTCCAGGGCCCCCTTGATATACCCGAATCGGTTGTAACGGCCAGCGGGGCCGGTTCTCAATGTGGCGAACTCTTAAACTACAGGAGAGGGAATCTCTCAAGAGAAAGAGTTTATCCGCCGGAAAGGGATGTCTCTTTAGAGGAGCCAAGGATCGGTGTCTTTGTATGTCATTGTGGTGCTAATATCGGCAGGATTGTGGATGTTCCTGAAACAGTTGAATATAGCTTAACCTTACCCAATGTTGTCTACGCTCAGGAACAGCTGTTTTCATGTGCCACCAATAGTGCTGAAGAAATAACAGATATGATTAAGGAAAAGGGACTCAACAGAGTGATCGTCGCTGCCTGCTCCCCCCGCACCCTGGAAATGTTGTTCCGGGACACGTTGCGTGAAGCAGGAATTAATCAATATTACTACGAAATGGCTAATATCAGGGAGCATTGCTCCTGGGTTCACCCCAAAGAAAAGGAAGCAGCCCTGGAGAAGGCAAAGGACATCATCCGCATGTCCGTAGCCAGAGCTCAACATTTGGAGCCATTAATGGAAATTGACCTCCCGGTAAACAAGACAGCGTTAGTAGTTGGCGGAGGGATAGCCGGTATGACTTGTGCCCTCTCCATAGCTGAACAGGGGCATGAGGTGCACCTGGTGGAAAAAGATACAGCCCTGGGAGGAACGGTACGCAAAATTCATGATACTCTGGAAGGGCTCGATGTTCAGGCTTATTTACGCGGGCTCATCGGAAAGGTTAACCAGCATCCCCTGGTTCATGTATATACTGATGCCACCGTAACTGATGCCGCTGGTTATATTGGAAATTTCATTACCAGTGTGCAGTCTGAAAGAGGGTTCACGGAGATAAAGCATGGCGCAACCGTAATTGCCACAGGCGCGGATGTATATACACCCACTGAATATCTTTATGGCGAAGATGACAGGGTCATGACTCACCTTGAGTTGGAGGAGCAGCTTAGTGCAGGAGACGAAAAGGTAATTAATGCGGAAAGTATCGTGATGATCCAATGCGTGGGCTGTCGCAATGAAGACAGAAATTACTGTAGCCGCATCTGCTGCAGCGAGTCCATAAAGAATGCTCTGAAACTAAAAGAAACGAATCCAAAGCTGGATATCTACATTCTCTTCCGGGATATAAGGACGTATGGCTATAATGAGGATTATTACCGGGAAGCGGCAGGCAAAGATGTAAAGTTCATCCGTTATGAGGAGCATGAAAAACCTGAGATAGAAGTTGCTGAGAATGAGGATGGCAAGAACGTGCTCAGGGTTACACTGCCCGATTATGTCTTAGGTAAAAAACTTGAAATAGATGCTGATATCATTGCTTTGGCGGCAGCCGTTATTCCCGCCGCAGGAACCAAAGAAGTGGAAAATTTATTCAAGGTAGGTTTGAACCCGGATGGCTTCTTCAAAGAAGCTCATGCCAAATTGAGGCCGGTTGAATTTGCGGCAGAGGGTGTTTATCTGTGTGGGATAGCCCATTACCCGAAGCTCATCAAGGAAACAATTAGCCAGGCTTATGGAGCTGCAGGCCGGGCCTTAACCCTTCTGTCCAACGATCTGGTCACGGTCTCAGGCTCAATTTGTGAGGTGGATGAGCATAAATGTGTTTCGTGCGGGGCGTGTATTGCATGCTGTACGTATGATGCCATTGAGTTCCGTGAGACAGAACTGGGCAAAAAGGCTGTAGTTAATCCTGTTCTCTGTAAAGGAGATGGTCTCTGTAATACAAAATGTCTGACAGGGGCTATACAACTCAAGCACTTTACGGATGAAGAGCTTCTCAGCCAAATTGATGCGGTGATTCCGGAAAAAACAGAAATAGCACAAGTTAAAGCGGTTGTTTAAGATATGATTACAAACTAAGGAGGTGTAAGGGCATGAGTACGGGAATCAAGTTTAAACCAAGCATTATCGGTTTTGTGTGTCAGTGGTGAGGATACGGAGCTGCGGACTTAGCTGGCGTGTCCAGACTACAATATACAACTGAAATAAGACTTATTCGCGTCATGTGCACCGGCAGAGTGGACCTGGCACATGTACTCAGGGCTTTCTCGAATGGCGTGGATGGGGTGTTTATTGGTGGCTGCCGTTTAAATGAATGTAACTATACTACGCAAGGCAATTACCATGCATTAAACAAGGTGCTTCTATGCAAAAAAATAATGGAACATCTGGGTTTGAATCCTGAAAGGTTAAGACTCGAATTTATGTCTTCCGGTGAAGGGAACCTTTTTGCTGAAGTTGTTGATGAATTTGTCAAAAATGTGAAGGAATTAGGCCCCCTTGGCCAAGGGGAAGGGATAGACGAAAATGGATTAAAGTTAAAACTAAAAGCATTTACAAAGTTAATTCCCTATCTTAGGTTGGTGGAAAGTGAAAGGTTGAGGCTAAATTTTGATTCAATAGAAGAATATACGGAATTCTACGGCAGTGAGGAATTGACCCGGTTATTCAGTGAATTAGTTACAGATAAATTAGCAATCAGCCAAATTATGTTACTGTTGCAGGAAAAACCCCTTTCAACTGGAGAAATCGCCCAGCTATTGGATCTGACTCCATCTGAAGTGTCAAGACATCTTAATAGTTCAGCAAAACAAGGATTAGTCAGGTACGAGGAAAGCCAGAAGCGCTTTGCATTGGCGTAAGATACAAGACTAACAGACAAGAAACCGTTATTAAGAATGTAGGGGCGGCTGCCTACAACCGCCCGGTGGATTAGGGGAAGGAGGAGAACAGGACAGAGGTTATGGATAACAATAGAATTGACCAGATTATTGACAAACACCAGGGTGAAGCCAGTTCGCTCATTCAAGTATTACTGGAGATCCAGAGTGAAAATCGTTGGCTGCCTCAGGAAGCATTAAAGCGGATTAGCGAGAAATTGCAAGTTCCATTGACCCGGATTCAACACATTACCACTTTTTATAAAGCATTTAGCCTGGTTCCGAAAGGACGTCATGAAATTCACATTTGTATGGGTACTGCCTGTCATGTGCGGGGTGCGCAGCTTGTCCTGGACAAGGTGCAGGATCTGACCGGCATTAAACCCGGTGAAACTGATTTGGATTTGAAGTTCAGCTTAGAGACTGTTAACTGCCTTGGCTGCTGTGCTCTGGGTCCGGTAATGGAGATCGATGGGAAGATACATGGTAAGATATCACCAGCCGAGACAGCGGATGCACTAAAAAAATATGAGTGAGGGAAGATTGCGAGGGAGGATTATGGAGATAAAATCACCTGCTGCATTGGAAGAACTCAGAAAGGACATTTTGGCGAAAAGAGATCCTGACAAACGTTGTATTACACTTTGTTCCGGATCTGCCTGCCACGCTACCGGCAGTAAAGAAGTTGCTCTAAGCATTGAGGCGGAGATTGAAAAACAAGGCTTAAGGGATACGGTGGACATCAGGAAGACTGGTTGCCACGGTTTTTGTGAACGGGGACCGATTATCGTTATTTACCCCGAAGGAATATGTTATGTTGAAATAAAGCCTGAGGATATTCCTGAAATTATCTCTGAGACGATCAAAGAAAACAAGGTTATAGAACGTTTGCTCAGTGCCGACCCCGATACGAATGAAAAGATCATTCAGGAATCTGAAATTCCCTTCTACAAGAATCAAAACCGGCTTGTTTTCGGTTCCAACCTTAAAATTGATCCAAAAAATATTGAAGATTATCTGGCAATTGGTGGTTATGCTGCTTTAGCGAAAACTCTATCCCAGATGACCCCTGAACAGGTATTGGCGGAAGTGAAAGAAGCAAACCTGAGAGGAAGGGGCGGTGGCGGCTTTCCCGCAGGGATTAAGTGGGAAGGGTCACGCAATGCGCCCAGCGACCAAAAATATGTGATTGTCAATGCAGACGAGGGTGACCCTGGTGCTTATATGGACAGGAGTATTCTCGAAGGCAATCCTCACTCAGTGCTTGAGGGGTTGGCCATCGGAGCCTATGTGATTGGTGCCAATGAAGGATATATTTACGTGCGTCAGGAATATCCCCTGGCAGTGGAGAACGTTTATACCGCCATCAGGCAGGCTGAGGAATATGGTTTGCTTGGGGAAAATATCCTTGGTTCAGGCTTTGATTTCATTGTTAAAGTGCACCAGGGCGCCGGCGCTTTTGTCTGCGGCGAATCAAGTGCACTGATGACCGCATTGGAGGGAAAGGCCGGCGAGCCGAGACCGAAGTATATCCGCTCCAACATCAAGGGACTATGGGATAAACCTACCGTGCTAAACAATGTTGAGACCTGGGCCAATGTACCCCTGATCATTAATCATGGTGCTGAATGGTTCACACAGTATGGGACAGAAACAAGCAAGGGCACGAAGATTTTCTCCCTGGTAGGCAAGATTATTAACACCGGACTTGTGGAAGTACCCATGGGTATGACCTTAAGAGATGTTATCTACAAGATCGGGGGTGGAATTCCCGGTGGTAAGCAGTTCAAAGCAGTACAGACAGGGGGCCCCTCCGGCGGATGTCTTCCCGATAATCTGTTAGATTTGGCAGTTGGTTTTGATGAACTCGCCAAAGCCGGGTCAATGATGGGCTCCGGTGGGATGATCGTCATGGATGAAGATACCTGTATGGTTGATGTAGCCAGGTACTTCCTTGACTTTCTCGCTGATGAATCGTGCGGCAAATGCGTTCCCTGCCGGGAAGGTGTCAAGCAGATGCTCAAGATTCTTACTGATATTACTGAGGGAAAAGGGAGAGAGGGCGACATTGAACTCTTGGAAGAATTAGCTGAAGTGGCCAAAGAGGCCGCGCTTTGTGCTTTGGGCCAGACTGCCCCCAACCCATTTTTAAGCACCTTAAAATACTTTAGAGATGAATATGAGGCCCACATCAGTGAAAAGAGATGCCCGTCCCTTTATTGTAAGGAGTTAATCGCCTACCATATTGATCCGGAAAAGTGCCAGGCCTGTATGAGTTGCCTGAAGAAATGCCCCTCAGATGCGATTATTGGCGCCAAGAAGACGATCCACGTTATTGATCAGGAGAAATGCACAAAGTGCAATACCTGCTTTGACGTTTGTCCCCCTCGTTTCCGTGCGGTGCAGAAGATTTCCGGCGTACCTGTTCCGCCGCCTATTCCTGAGGAAGAAAGAGCTATCGCCAAAGGGGGGAAAAGTAAATGAGCGAAGTCCTTTTAAATATTGATGGCAAAGAAGTTAAAGCAACGGAAGATATGACCATATTAGAGGCAGCACAAAATGCAGGGATTGAGATTCCCAC
>SKTJ01000099.1 GCA_007122565.1 Syntrophomonadaceae bacterium
AATATCAATAGAGCTCCCGGCAAAACGATCTTAATCCCTAATCGTTGCTTAAGCTTTGCTATTCCCCCGTGAAACATCTTTTCATTCCCCCGAATTATGGAGTAAAGGATCGGTTTGGTTCTTTTATGCTGACTACTGAATTCTGACTCCTGCAGTTAATAATTTGTCATATATAGTCTATTATGCTAAAATTTTAGCACATTATTTAATTATTGTATAGGAGGAAATTTATACCATAAAATATAGTGGCGGGAAGTTGACAACCCCCTTTTCATTGGCTAAAATCAGGATGTGTACTTTTGGTTCTTTGCTCCTCGCTCAACGGTAAGAGTGCAGAGCCTATCTGAGCGGAAGAGGTGAAAAAAGTTATGCGTTTACAGCGTACATATTGGTGTGGCAATATTAGCGGGAAAAACATAGGCGAAAAGGTAGTGCTGGCCGGCTGGGTACAGGGTCGCAGAGACCACGGCGGATTGCTATTTGTGGATCTGCGGGACCGTTCCGGCTTGGTGCAGCTTGTTTTTGATCAGGAGCGGCATGGCTCTCTTTTTGCTGCGGCCGAAAAGCTGCGCTCCGAATATGTTTTAGCTGTGAGCGGTGTGGTTATTGGCCGCTCACCGGAAACCCTTAACCCTAAGCTTGCCACCGGTGAAGTTGAGATTAGCGTTGAAGATATGGATTTGCTAAATACCGCCAAGGTGCCGCCTTTTTATATTGAGGATAATATTGATACGGATGAAAATTTGCGCTTGCGTTACCGCTATCTGGATTTGAGACGTCCGGAGATGCAGGAAATGTTAAAATTACGTCATCGCTTGCTGATGGCAACCAGAAAATGCCTGGACGAGCGGGGCTTCTTGGAGATTGATACTCCCATGTTAACACGGAGCACACCGGAGGGCGCCCGGGATTATCTGGTACCGAGCCGTGTATCCCCCGGGTTTTTTTATGCACTGCCTCAGTCTCCCCAGCTCTTTAAGCAGTTACTGATGGTTGGAGGCGTGGAGCGGTATTTCCAGATTACCCGCTGTTTCCGTGACGAAGACCTGCGGGCGGATCGTCAGCCCGAGTTTACACAGATCGATATGGAGCTCTCCTTTTGCACCCGTACCGAGATAATCGCCGAGGTGGAGGCATTAATGGCCGATCTTTTCCAGGCCATCCTCGGTCAAAAACTGGATACCCCCTTACCCGCCCTCTCTCACTCAGAGGCCATGGAGCGGTACGGCAGCGACAAACCGGATACACGCTTTGGCATGGAGTTGCAGGATATCTCGGAGATTGCCGGAGAGTGCAGTTTTAAAGTATTCAGCCAGGCTATATCCGGCGGTGGTGCAGTGAAAGGGATCAATGTACGGGGACAGGGCACCTTCAGCCGTAAGGAGCTGGATGACCTTACAGCACTGGTACAGTCCTGGGGGACAGGGGGGTTGGCTTGGATGATCGTGACGGAGGATGGCTTCAAAACTCCCATTGCCAAGTTTTTTACCGCGGAGCAGCTTGATCGATTGGGCAAGCATATGCATGCAGAAAACGGAGATTTACTGCTCTTTGTGGCCGATAAAAAGGAAAACACTCAAAAAATTCTCGGTCAGCTCCGTGTTCACCTGGCCCGGCAGCTTGACCTTGTACCGGAAGGGAAACATCATTTGCTCTGGGTGTTGGATTTCCCCCTCTTTGTATATGACCACGAGGAGAAAAGATACACATCCAACCATCATCCCTTTACCGCTCCGCGGGAAGAGGATATTCCCATGTTGCAGACAGAACCGCTGGAAGTCCGTTCCCTGGCCTATGACCTGATTTACAACGGGGTGGAGATCGCCGGGGGCAGTATCCGCATTCACGGTGGGGAGATGCAGGAAACTGTATTTAGGCTGCTCGGGCTGACGCAGGAAGAGTTAGATGAAAAATTTGGTTTTCTGCTCGAAGCTTTTGAATACGGCGCACCGCCGCACGGTGGTATCGCTTTTGGGCTTGACCGCCTGCTCATGCTTATGAGCGAACGAAAAAGTATCCGTGATGTGATTGCCTTTCCCAAAACGGCTGCCGGCACCTGCCTGCTCACAGGTGCTCCTGCCACTGTTTCACCGGGCCAGCTAAAAGACTTGCATATTTACACTGTCAATAGGAAAAGATCCTAGATAAAACAGGGATGTTGGCTGGTTGCAAAAAGCCAAAACATTCGCTTACATGCTAAATGTGGAGTGGTTTAAGGGATTTTATTGTCGAATGCAGAGTTAGGCAACCCTTGATTTTCCTCTTGCAACGGCCGTGTAAATATGCTATTATTACATTGTTGAAATAATTTGACACACACAGGATTACCCTACTGTGCGCGTGTAAAACCGCATAAGTTTTGAGCTAACACCAATGAAGAGGGAGCCTCACTTTATCTGTGGCATAGATGCCCCTATACGGGGAACTATAAAACATGTAAGAAGGCACCCACCTGCCGAGAGCAGTTCAAAACAGCGGCCCACGGCATAGTGGGGTTAATTTTTTTTCCATATTATGGATATGGTTACGGTCGGGGTGATAATCATGCCAATACAGCAAACATTACAGATGGTAATGGCCAAGATCAAGGAGGGTGTTCATCCCAGCGACCTTGCGGAACTGGTGGATGAACTGAATGATCCGCAACGCAAGGAGCTTTTTGATCTTCTCTCTGATGAAGAGGCAGCCCTGATTATCCAGGAGATGGAGGATTTCGACCGCGTTTCACTAATCCGCCTTTTAACAAGACACCGTGCTTCCTCAATCCTCAAGGAAATGGCCGTTGACGATGCCACCGACCTGCTTGGAGAGCTTACCCCGGTCGAGGCCAGAGAACTCCTCTTACTGATCGATGAAGAAGCTGACGAGATCAAGGGTTTGCTCCGTTACCGGGAGGATACGGCCGGCGGGATTATGACCACAGAATTTATCGCCCTGCCGGAGGATATCCCTGTTGAAGAGGCCATCACCCGACTGCGTGAACTGGCTCCCGAGGCAGAGATTATTTATTATGTTTACGTAATCAACACGCAAACAAAGCTCACCGGCGTTATCTCGCTCCGCGATCTGATCGCTGCAGAGGATGGCACTATGCTGGAGGAAATTATGCTGGGCAATGTGATCAGCGTGCCGGCTGAGATGGATCAGGAGGAGGTAGCCCGTCTGGTCTCCCGTTATGATCTGCTGGCCGTTCCGGTGGTGGATGAGGAACAGCGCCTTCTCGGTATTATTACCGTGGATGATATCATCGATGTCATTGAGGAAGAAGCTACGGAAGATATTTACCGCCTTACCGGTACCGGTGAGGTAAAGAGCGTGGACATCCTGGAGGCCTCTGTTTACAGTATCGCACGTAAGCGCCTGCCCTGGTTGCTGATTAGTCTGGTGGGAGGGTTGCTAACAGGCAGTGTAATCGGTGCTTTTGAAGAAACCCTCCAGGCAGTTTTTATCCTCGCAGTTTTTATCCCTGTGATTATGGACATGGGAGGCAATGTGGGTGCCCAGTCTTCCACCCTTTTTGTACGGGGACTGGCTACGGGAGAGATTGAAAAGGAAGATATATGGCGCTATTTTTTGCGGGAAGTAAAAATTGGCTTTACCATGGGAGGGGTAAACGGTTTACTCATTGCAGTGGCTGCATCAATATGGCAGGCGAACCCCATGTTGGGTGTTGTTGTGGGGATTGCCATGTTTATTACCATCTCTCTGGCAGCTCTTATCGGTACATTGATACCGATTTTTTTCGACCACTATGGAATTGATCCGGCAATTACTTCCGGCCCCTTTGTAACCTCAATCAAGGACGTTACCGGCCTGCTTATTTATTTCTACACTGCCACGTTGTTTATGAAATTTTTAATCTGAGTATGCTCCGGAAAGTCATCCGCAAATTTCGCCAACTCCTTGCTGCAGTATCAATATTCTTCATCATAACCGCACAATGTGTTTAAAGGACGGATTTACTTTTTCCTTATTTTACTCCTGTATCTACCTCTTGCCTCTGCTTCTTGAATCCTGCCGAAACAAGGAGCAGACTGCTGCTGCTTTTTGGTTTTTTAGGGAAACCGGGGAACGACAAAAAATAAATTTTTAATAGAAGCTGCTGAAGGCTGTAATTTAACGACAGCTTTCTTTTTTTATTGTCCCCAAAATACTACAGGTATACAGCCTGTTAGCACCGTAACCCTGGCATTCGAGAGCGTTTGACAACAGCCTCC
>SKTJ01000234.1 GCA_007122565.1 Syntrophomonadaceae bacterium
CTTTTCAGTCCCGTGCCGAGCAGGGCGTCCACGATAAGGTCCTCTTCCCCCAGATTTTTTAATATTTTCAGGGGGTCCTCTTCTGTTACCAGGTGAACGGGAATTCCCTGCTTTAACAAAATCTCATAATTGACCGCAGCATCGCCCCGATAAGCAGTGCAACCGTCCATGGCCCAAACGGCACAGCGATAGCCGCAACGCAGGAGCTGACGGGCAATTACGAAGCCATCACCGCCGTTGTTACCCTTACCGCAGATAATGATTATGCTACCGTGCCGCCGCACAGGTAGTATTTCTTTTATATATTGCACAACCTGAAGCGCAGCATTTTCCATGAGAATTAGGCCGGGGATACTAAAGCGTTCTATGGCCTCCCCATCAACCGCGGCCATTTTTGCTCCCGATATGATTTTCACCTGTTCACCCCGTTTCCATACAACTGCTTATGTCTTGCCTCTATTTTAACAAATATGGCAGGCTTGCACAATTGACCCTTTATATTTCCCGGAAATAATGTTAAAATATAGGATAGTGAAACAGGTTTCAGGAGACAGAAATCAGAAGAGAAGGGATGGTAAAGCTTTGATCTCGTAGCTATTTTTATTATTACCTCTAAAATAGGGAGGAAGGAAGAAATATGCCCACTAAATCAAGCATCCATACAAAAAAAATGATTTTGCTGTACACACTGATCATATTATTTTTTATACTAATTGCGCTGCCGGGCTGCAATTCCCCGGAGGCCCCAAGTGAAGACGGGGATCCGGGGCAGCAAGACGGCAAAGCAGCTGAGGCTGCGGCTACAGAGACATCCGCTGCAGGAGAGCTTGATCAGAATGGGAATACAGGCACCGGAGAAAGGGAGAATCAGGTTCAGGAGCAAGAAAATACTGCCGCCGATGATCCATTGTTGTGGGAAGGCAAATTTTCTCCCAACGAACTGGGGGAAATAATGATCCTTATGTATCATGAAATCGGCCACCCTGAGGGCGAATGGCAACGCACCCCGGATAATTTCCGGCGCGACCTGGAAACTCTCTACGTGGAGGGCTACCGCCTTGTCTCATTAAATGACGTGGTGCGGGGGGAAATAGATATTCCCGCCGGAACATCCCCGGTAGTTCTCACCTTTGACGATGCTAACCGGGGCAACTTCAATTATCTGGAACAGAATGGTACAATGGCACTCGATCCCGATTGCGCTGTGGCCATTTTGGAAGATTTTTATGCAGAAAATCCCGATTTCGGTTTGGCCGCAACTTTTTATATATACTATCCAAACCCCTTCCGCCAGCCTGCTTTGATCGAAGAAAAACTTAATTACCTGGTAGATAAAGGTTTTGATATCGGTAACCACACCTACGGGCATGCCAACCTCTCCCGTATCAGTCCAACAGAGATCCAGCGGGAGTTGGCTCTGCATCAGAAGCACACAGAGCAGTATATCCCCGGGTACAAAGTCCGCTCCCTGGCCCTGCCTTACGGCGCCTCGCCCCGGGAGCATGCGGGACTGCTTCTTGAAGGTTCCTATGAAGGCACAAGTTACAGTAATGAAGCCGTATTGTTGGTAGGTGCCAATCCCGCACCCTCGCCCTTTCACCATAACTTCAACCCGGCCCGCCTGCCCCGTATCCGGGCCAGCGAGATGAACACTGCGGGAGTGGGAATGTACGACTGGCTCGATGTTTTCGAGGCAAACCCGCAACGTCGTTATGTGAGTGACGGCAATCCCAACACCATTGCAGTTCCTGAGTCACGGCTGGATTCACTGGATAAGGGCCGCACCCATAACAAGGAAATTATTATTATACTGGAGCAGCAGGAGTCAGAAGACAGGAGTCAGAAGTTAGAATAAGGAAACGGGCGGGATAATATAATAACAACGGGCGTACTGGGTCGTCTGCCCGTTGTATGGTAATCACCTAATCAACTTTTGACTTTCGCCTTTTGACATTTGATGTGTTTTTTTTTAGAAAGGAGAAGCATGTGTCTACTACAGCATTAATACCAACCTTGATTCTTTTTATGCTGGGTATATTGGGCACGGTGGTGCCACTCCTGCCCGGAGCTGCCCTGATCTGGGTAGGAATGCTTGTCTATGGCTTCCTTACGGGATTTGCCGGACTCAGTTTTACCTTTTACCTGCTACAGGGCCTTGCAGTATTGTTGTTTTGGAGCATCGACTATATAGCTACAGCTCTGGGAACTCGTTATTCCGGCGGTTCCCGCGGGGCGATCTGGGGAGCTGCCCTGGGTTTACTGGTGGGCCTTGTTACCATGGGTCCGATTGGTATTATCTTCGGCCCTTTCCTCGGTGCTCTGGTAGGCGAGATGTTAAGTGGCACTCCTGCAGAAAAAGCATTACGCTCCAGTCTGGGAGCGCTGGTCGGGCTGCTGGGCGGCCTGGTGCTTAAGCTCTCTATAGAAGCAGTAATGATCTACTGGTTCTTTAAACAGATCATCTCCGTTTAGCTATAGGTGGTAATATTTCCACCATCCTTCTGCTATTGTTAAATCTTCCCCATTAATGCTGCCGTTTTTCTTCTTCTGAAGCAATTTGAGGATGAAAAGCAGCGTCCAGACTACCGGCAAGTACCAGGGATATATCATCTATCAAAGTATCGATTTCTTTTGGTGTTACAATGAGGTCTCCCGCATATGGATTCAAGACCTCCCTGATCACGTCTTTCTTTTCCTGCCAGTCCATCTTCTCTATAATGCCTGCGAGCGCGTTACCCTGTGCCGATTCTTTTTTTAAGCCCTCTGCGATATGATCCAAACTGTCCCCGGCAATAGTTGTGGCATCTACCACCGTAGGTACCCCTATGGAAAATACAGGCATCCCCCCCATGGATTGAGTGTTAATTCCCAGTCGTCTGTTTCCCACACCCGATCCGGGTACCACTCCCGTATCAGATACCTGGATAGTGGTATTAAGACGTTCCAGGCGTTGCGCCGCCAAAGCATCTATTGCAATAATTACATCCGGCTTGACCTGCTCAGCAACCCCACGAATGATCTCGCCTGTTTCAATACCCGTAATGCCCATTACCCCGGGGGACATGGCACAAACGGAGCGATAGCCATCCCCCAGCAATTCAGGTTTCATTTGCATAATATGACGCGTCACAAAAAGTTCCTGCACTACACGTGGACCAAGAGCATCAGGAGTTACATTCCAGTTTCCAAGGCCAATTACTAACACGTTCTGTTGAGCGTTCAAATTGAACATCTTTTGTAATTCTTTATACAAAACCTGTACGACCTTATCCTGCAGTTCAGTATTTTTTTTACGCAGTCCAGGTACCTCCAACGTCAGGTAATTACCCACCGCTTTACCCATGCGAGCCGCTGCCTGCTCTGTGGTAATAGAGACGCGGTTAATGGTAATGTCCTCGTCCCCTTCTTTTTCCACATTCACTCCCGGGATATCTTCAGTCCGGGTAAGGATTTCATGAGCTTCCAGAGCCAGGTCCGTACGCACGTTATACCCCGGCACAAAACCGAACCTGGAAACGCCATCCTTTTCAGTAGCATTAAAAACCATATAATCCCGGCAACAAAAGCCGGACTCCCCCCTTTTCTGTGTTTATTACATGTACGTAGGTTAACCTAAAAACTGAAGGAAATACAATACAGCGTTTTTTTTAACGTGTGATGGGTATAATTAATAACACAGCAAGTTGAACAAACCAAATTCCGGCAGGGGTTGAAACTGTTGAACAAATCAAATATTGAAATTGAAAAGGAAAGAATCGGGGTTGAAGACGGGCAAATCCGGGTGACCTTAACGGGAGTTCTTGATCTGGCAGGGTTAACGGGGGACCTACGGGGGAAAGGCTACTTTGTAGCAAATACCCCCTCGGATATAGATTCACAGGGGTGGGGTAAAGAACAGGATTTGGAGGGTTATTACCCATATTGGGTTTACCGCGATGATGATAACTGGGTATTCGCTTTTACACCGGAAGGATTCCAGGCAAAAGAGGACAAAAACACCCATTTAGTATTTGAAAAGAAAACACAAGCAGAAATCAATTACTGGATAACTTACCTAAAAAGTTGGTGTAAATAAATCCTTATTTCAATGTTACTTACTTGTCTGAGCGCAGCGAGCCAAAAAATGTGGCCGGATCAGCAAAGGCAACATTATAATCTTTTTATTTGAGACTGCGGTCTGCGAACAGGTATCCTGCAACCCGGTTCACTGTTTGA
>SKTJ01000333.1 GCA_007122565.1 Syntrophomonadaceae bacterium
AAGGAGCAAACCCCTTTAACATCCCATGTTTATGACCGCTACGGCAAAGAGATAGCGACGCTTCACGGCGAGCAAAACCGTATTATGACCAGCATTGAAAATATACCACAGCATGTGCAGCAAGCGTTTATCGCCATTGAAGACGAACGTTTTTATTCTCATATTGGTGTAGACCCGGTTGCGATTGTCCGTTCTTTTTTTGAGAACCTGAAAAGTCGTCAGTGGACAGAACAGGGAGGAAGCACCATAACCCAGCAGCTTATTAAAAATGCCTATTTAACCCGGGAAAAAACTCTGGCCCGCAAACTAAATGAAGCTTGGTTAGCCCTTATGTTAGAACGACAATTCACCAAAGATGAAATACTGGAAATGTATTTAAACACTATTTATTTTGCCCATGGTGCTTACGGGATTGAGGCGGCCGCCAATTTATATTTCGATAAAAATACAGAAGAACTTACAATTGCTGAAGGGGCGTTGCTCGCTGGAATTCCCCGCAGGCCCAACTACTATTCACCTTATCTGAATTACGAAAGCGCCAAACAAAGACAGCATATGGTCCTGCAAAAAATGGACGAGCTTCAGTTTATCTCTGACGCAGAACGGGGTGATATTCAAGCCGAAGAAATTATCCTTTCCGGTCATTCATCAAAGGATTATCTTTTCCCTTATTTTCTAGATTACATGTTACATCAGGAACTTATCACCATCCTGGCCGAACTAGCTCAATTTGAAGGGCGCAGCGAGGCTTATGACGCTGTTTATACGGGAGGATTAAGGATCTATACCACGCTTGATACCAGCGTCCAGGTTTCCGCTGAAGACGTCATAAAAGATGAAACCCATTATGCTCAGAATGTAAGGGTTGATATGCAAAAGCTTATTACGCTGGAAACAGAGGAGGGGTATCCCGAAGCGGCATTAAGTGAGAACGGAGTACCACAGCCCCAGGCCGCTCTCGTCATTGCTGAGCCTTCCACAGGGGAGTTGCTCGCATTGGTGGGAGGCCGGGAGTACAGTAAAGAAAACCAGGGTCTGCGCTACCTCAGCCCCAGGCAGCCCGGTTCTGCAATTAAGCCACTTCTAGTCTATGCTCCGGCTATTGAAGAAAACCTTATTCTCCCCGGTTCCATTGTGGATGACGCCCCCTTTATCCGGGGAGATTGGGCTCCGGAAAACTTCAGGCGGCAATTTTTAGGAATGGTTACGGTGAGACAAGCTGTCAGAGATTCTTTGAATGTCCCCGCCGTTAAAATATTTGCAGAGCTGGGCGCAAGAAAAGGGGTGGAATATGCTGCAAAAATGGGCCTTTCCACCCTGGGGCCGGATGATCACCACTTGGCTGCGGCATTGGGAGGCGTAACGCAGGGGGTAACACCGCTTGACATGGCCCAGGCCTATGCCGTTTTGGCTAATGAAGGGGTTAAAGCAGGGTTGCATACAATAAAAAGGGTGGTAGACAGCAGTGGACTTGTTCTTTATGAACACCGTGCCAAACCGGAAGCGGTGCTACGACCAGAATCAGCTTTCCTAATGACAGATATGCTTCAAGATGTGGCACGCACGGGGACTGCTGCTGCATTAAGAACGGATCGGCAAATGGCGGTTAAGACTGGAACAAGCAGTGAAAACCGCGATGCTTACCTGGTGGCCTACACCCCTGAAGTTGTGGTTTCCTTCTGGATGGGGCACGATATTCAATCCAGGGGCCATATCAAGGGGGGCAGCAGTGCAGCTATCCCAATTATTAATGCTCTGTTTGATGAAATATTAGAAGATATTCCACCCTCTGATTTTAAAATCCCTGCAGATATAATCGGCCCGGTGAAGATCAGCAACAAGTCGGGTATGTTGCCCGGACCTTACTGTCCCAAAGATACGATTGTAGAGGACTATTTCCCCATGGACAAGCTTCCCCAGGAAATATGTGACCAACACATTGTTTTAAATGTCTGCACTACAAGTCACCTTCTGGCCAGTTATTCCTGCCCCTCCTGGGAAATTGAACCGTGGGTCTTTTTACAACGTCCCCCGTTTGAGCTTACGGACGAAAGGTGGAGGGGAGACGCGGGAAGGGGACCGCTGGATATGCACCGGATGCCACCCACAGATTACTGTGATATGCATAACTGGTGGAATTTCCGGCCATGGCAATAAGGCTGGCAATATAACAAGAAGTTTAATGTTTTAATTTTAAAAGCAGGCCTTTGCTGATAATTTAGCAGAGGCTTAATTTTATGTTTAGTTTGATAAAATAATGGAGAAATTAAAGTTTAACTGACTAGATGGTTCAACGGAGGTTTTTTAAAAATGATTTATAAAGTTAAGACAGAAAAAAGACAGCAAGCCATTGATATACGGGAAGTTTATAATATCTGGGATATTCTGAATTCTAAATATATGGCCGTGGGGCGTCTGCAACTCTGGGAAAATTTTGCCCATGATTATGAATTTAAGATATTCCTGAAAAGAGATATCAAATCTTTAGAAGAGAATATTGCCATACTGGAAAAACAGATGTATAATTTCGCCATTAAATCCCCTGATAGAAACAGGGTTAATATCACTTTTCCCACCGGTTCACAGGTTGTAAGCGACCAGTTTATGGCACAGGACGTATTTTTATATATGCAGGAACACGTTGAAAATCTGCTTAAGGTGTTACGATCAACTGTTACCAATGATAAGTTAAGAAGTATTATAAAAAAAATGGCTGTAAAAACTATAAATGATACAGATAAAATTGCTACTTACCTCATAGGGAAAGGATGGCTGGCGGTGCCTCCCTTATACAAACAAATACCCCTAAATGTGAACGAAAACTGTGTGCGGGTGAGGCGGCCAACTTATGGGATCATTTAACCCTGCGTTACGACAATATCAAAACAACCGAAATATTCCTTGGTATTACACATGATTTGGATTTCAAGGCAATTTTAAGTATGGGATTAAAAGAGCTCAACAATCAGAAAAAAGTGCTGGAAAAAGAACTTGAGTACTTTGGCATTTCCTTACCCAGAAGACCGGGTAAAGTTACACCTACTCTCACCAACATGGAGGTGCTTGATGATGACTACATGTACCGGATTTTGAACAACGCCTTTCAGGGAGCGGTCATCTTACATGCCCAGTCTTTTAAAGAATGCGTAATTAATAACAGAATCAGGGCTATATTTAAAGATTTCTTATTGACTGAGATAGATATAATCGAGAGAATGTTTAAGTATGGCAAACTGAAAGGCTGGCTCAACCCGGTCCCCACGTATGGACCATAAATTCACTATTGATTGGATTTATACCCCAAATCCACACCTGTAATTGAGGCGATCCGGGGGTCCAAAGTAAACATGTCTTCTTTGGTGACATCTTTAATAGCTGTCTTTCCCAGTGCTCTGACCCCGTCTTCCAGTTCATATTTACAGGACATAAGATAATATTCTAAATTAGCCGCACCCTTAACTTCGTTAAATTTATCCTTAAAATATCCCGTTTCCCAAAGAACCTGAGTGGGAGGCTCAAAGGGAAGGGCTTTTAGATTTTCCAGATGTGATATGGAGAAGAGGATTATTGTTCCAATATAGACTGCGTCTGCCCCTAAAGCAAGGGCTTTTAAATAATCACCCGGCAGATATAAGCCCCCACCAACAATTAAAGATATTTTCCCTTTCAGCTTGTTTATTTCAAAATATTTTCCCGCTCTGCTAACGGCAAGCAGTGTAGGCAGGCCAAAATCATCCTGAATGATGGGCTGTGAGCCCACTGTGGCAGCTTCAGCCCCGTCGAGGGCTATTACATCCACGCCGGCATTAACAGCATGTTCCAGATCTTTTTCCAGATATTTTCCTGCTCCCATTTTAATGCCAATGGGTACGCCCCCGGTAAGCTCTCTTAAATAATCCACAAGATTTTTAAGGTTTGCCTGTGAAAAAGGTTCATTAATCCGGGCTTGAATAACCGCATCTTCACCGTCTTTTAGGCCCATCAAATTTGCCAATTTAGGGCTGAGGTCCTTCGCCGGTATCTTATGTTCGAGCCCTGCTGAGGCACCCTGACCGAGTTGAATTTCGATCATATCGGCTTTTTTCAGGATTTCCGGTGATTTATTCCATTTGCCACGGTTATACTGGATAATCAATTTTTGAGCTGCGCTTCTTTCTTTTTCAGAAAAAGCTCCTTCTCCCGTATTGGTTGCCGTTCCCACTTTTGCT
>SKTJ01000094.1 GCA_007122565.1 Syntrophomonadaceae bacterium
CTGAGTGTTGTAATGACGTGTAATGGTTGTCCCATCACCAAGCTGGCCGAGGTCATTATGCCCCCAAGCCCACATGGTACGGTCGTCCTTCACCGCAAGCGAGAAATCCCCACCGCTGTTAATTAAAACTACATTGTCCAATAGAACAACCTCAATTGGAGCAGTCTTCTCGAAGGCGCCCCCATCACCTAATTGACCGCTGCCGTTGGCTCCCCATGCCCGAACCTTGCCATCAGCACCCAGTGCCAACGTATGCATATTCCCCGCCGCCACTGAAACCATACCCTGTAGCGGATCATCGGATCCTGCAAAAGCCACAACAGTACCAGGCAGATTACGGTTTATTTTTGTTCCGTCCCCCAATTGTCCGTTAAAGTTGTACCCCCATGACCATACTGTTCCGTTATCTTGCAACAAAGCCACAGTATGATATCCACCTGCCGCCAGAGCAATGACATTACCAGCTAATCCCTGCACCTGAACCGGACTGCGTTGCCGGGTTTTTGTCCCGTCACCAAGTTGCCCGTAAAGATTATTTCCCCATGCCCATACAGTACCGTCACTTTTCAAAGCCACCGTATGTTCGACCCCTGCGGCAATAGCGGTCACACCTGTGAGGTAATCTCCTTCCACCCCGGCCTGTACTGGAAGGGGCGAATTAGCAACAGTTGAACCGTTACCAAGCTGCCCCCTGTGGTTTTTTCCCCATGTCCAGACCGTGCCGTCACTTTTCAAGGCTACCGTATGGTGATCTCCGGCAGCTACAGATTTCACTCCGGTCAACCCTTCCACCCGCACGGGCGTCATGCTTGCTTCCGTTGTCCCATTACCCAACTGGCCGTCAGCATTGGCGCCCCAGGACCAGACCGTGCCGTCACGCATCAGCAGCACCGAATGACTGCCTCCTGCGGCCACAGCAGGCTCAACCTCCTGGGCAAGGAACCTGCTGCTCCCCATAACATTCAGCAATAATATAAAAACCAGCGAAAACAACAAAAAAGCCTTGGTACTTCTCAAAACACCCTGTTTCATTTTATTACGACAGCCCCAAAAGATATAATTTAACATATTATCCAATAATATTCTTCAATCTTCACGGAATTCCTCTATGATGTTAAAAATAAACAATCAGCCCCCAGGTGTAGCCTTTTTTTTCCCTTTACCAAGTTGTCCCTTAATTTTACTTTTTCCCTTATCCAAGCTGGAGAATCGGACGATAAGTAAGGTAGAGCAGTATTATTCTCCTATATCTGAAAGGAATAAACATGCACAAAAACCAACAAAAAAAAGGACCGCTAAAAACCCTGATCCCCCTGCTGCTCCTGCTGGCCATGCTGCAATTTTTCACCCCGCCTCTATTCGGCACGCCACTCAGCACGGGGCGGCCGGTCGTTTATGCAGCTGAGGTTCAAAAAACCCTCTATACGCTCGACGCATTGGAATCTGCACTTTTTCAAAGTCTTTACAACCGGGAACAGGGTTTTAACATCCGTTATGTGGGGGATACGCGCCGCCTGGAAACGGAGCTGCCCGTTATCATGGAGGGTATTTTGCAAGATGACGACTACCTGCGCTATTCCCTGCGCAGTTGGCGGTGGCGGTGGTCCGGGGTGCCTGGGGATATAAAACTGGACTTTCTCGTTGATCATCTGACCACGAGGGATGAAGACATTTTTGTGCGGGAGGAAACGGCCCGCATTCTGAACCGCATTCTTACCCCTGCTATGGACGATCACCAAAAGGTCAGGGCCATTCATGATTACGTTGTGGCTACTGTGGCTTATGATACCTCTTATCAGGAATACTCGGCATATGCCGCCCTTGCCAACGGCAAAGCCGTATGCCAGGGCTATGCCCTGCTAACGTACAAGATGCTGAACAACGCCGGGGTGGAAAGCCGCATTATCTCCGGCACCGCCTGGGGGGAAAACCATGCCTGGAATCTGGTCCGCGTGGGCGAAAACTGGTACCACCTGGATACTACCTGGAACAGCCCCGTTCCCAATGTGCCGGGGCGGGTGCTTTACACCTACTACAACCGCACCGATGCAGCCATGAGAGCCACACACACATGGCAGCAGGACCAATACCCGGCCGCCGCCACTCCCTATCAGGCTCCGGCAAACATGCAGTTAAATACCGCCATTTTAACAACTTACGCCGGAGAAAACTGGCCGTCCCAACCCGGCCAACCCGCCGACAAAATGTGGACGATCCGCTTTAATCAGCGCATCGATCCGGGAACCGTAAATAACCAAAATATCTTCGTCACCGACAAGGAAGCCAACCTACACCCGGTCCGGGTTCATGCCGGTGATGATGGACGTTCCGCCCATATTGTCCCCGGGCAAAATTACCCTGCCGGAGCTACATTATACCTGCTCATCGATGGGGATTTACTTTCCCAGGGAGGGAAAGCGTTGGCAAAACCGGCCTGGATGGAATTCTCCATAGAAAACTAACAATTAGCGGTGCCAGGGGGTATATTAAATGAACAACAAAAACATAACGGTGTGCTTACTGTTTTTACTGCTGGGGGTACTCTTTTTTATTCCGGCCGTCCAGGCTGAAGCAGAAATAATGCATTTTCCCGATCGCAACCTGGAAACTGCCGTGCGGCACGCCCTGAACCGCCCCGCGGGCATCCTGACCCCGGAGCATATGCTGGCTCTCATTGAACTGAATGGGGATCGCCACGAAATACAGGACCTCACCGGCCTGGAAAAGGCCGTCAACCTGGAATCCATATCACTCTACGGCAACCGGGTGGAGAACCTGGCCCCCCTGGCAGGGCTGACCGCACTGCGCTCGCTCAATCTCTACCATAACCGGATTAGCGATTTGGCCCCCCTCTCTGCATTATCCAGCCTGGAAGAACTTTACCTGGGGGGAAATAGTATCAGCAACCTGTCGCCCCTCTCCGCACTAACCGGACTGCGGGATCTCTACCTTTTTGAAAACCGTATTCACAACATATCGCCCTTATCTGCACTCACCAACCTGGAAAATTTAAACCTAAACCACAACAACATCACCAATTTCTCACCGCTGCAAAATTTGCAGGGAAAGCTTACCCGGCTCAGTATCCGGGGAAACCGTTACCAAAATATTTCCTTTCTGAAACCATTAACGGGACTGAATTACCTGGAACTTGGAAACGATACCCTGGAAGACATAACTCCCCTCGCCGCGCTGACTCAACTGGAACAGCTTCAGATCAGCGGCTCACAAGTGAGTAATATTGAAGCACTTGCTTCCCTTACTTCCCTGGAATGGCTCTCCCTGGAAAACAACCGCATCTCTGATCTAACTCCACTGGCCGCACTGCCCGAGCTGGAATATTTAAACTTAAACGGCAACTCAATCCGCGACCTGGAAGCCCTCCCAGCGCTGAAAAATTTGGGCTGGCTGGAGATCCGCAACAATTTACTGGATGTGGAAAACGAAACGCCGGAAATGGTAATCATCCGGGACCTCCTGGCGCAGGATATAAGCGTGAGCTTCGCACCGCAGATGCTTCCCCGCTACCGCGGCAATGCTGCAGTTTGGGTCCCTGACGGTGCAACGGGAACAATGGTGCAGACCACACCGGCCCACTATTTTACCATCCTCAATCACAGCATCGGATGGCGTATCCAGTCCTTTACCGTTGAACACGAGGGGGGAATGGCCCGGGACTATCTCAGGGAAGTGGGCCGCTACGACCTGGAGGCGGGCCAATTTGCCTGGTATGCGACCCCGGGACGCTATCAGCCCAATGTGGAAGATGGTTTTCCCTATACCATCACTTTAAGAAACCCATCCACCATACAACTGGGCCTGAGTGTTTTTATCTGGCCCGGATATACCCGTAATGACGCCCGCTTGTTTTACCTCTCGGAAATTACCTTATGGAATATCCATACGAAAAGCAGTTATACCATTGAACTGGACCCTCCCAAAGATATGGAGATTGACGGGGCACTGGAAGAAGAACAGGAAGCAGGCCCATTGCTGATCGAAGCCATAAATTAGGGGTCTTTTATTAAGGATTTAGGAGGAATAATGATGAATTTGCTTTACTTATACCGATTGCGTAAACCGGCTTACTGTTTCCTGGTTATTCTGGGGTTGATACTGCTTTTCAATACACTGCCCCCCGTTGCCGAGGCAACAGCGGGGATACAAATCTTTTTGAACGACAAGGCC